>SEAD01000010.1 GCA_004173355.1 Chitinophagaceae bacterium
GTTTGCTGCCCGTGTCCATCAGGTCGGCAATCCGTAGCACCTCCTGCACCCGCCCAGACGTAGCACCATACGTAGCAAGGTAAATCTCCAGGTTTTGCCTGGCGGAAAGATGACCGTACAATGAAGGATGCTCGATAAGTGACCCGATTTTTTTGAGAATGGCTATCCGGTCGGCCTGCAATGGCTTTCCAAATACCCTGATCTCCCCTTTCTGGTTGTTGAGCAGGCCAAGCAGCAGGCGAAGTGTGGTGGTTTTACCGCTGCCATTCGGACCGAGGAAACCATATACGCTGCCCCGTTCCATTGCCAGTTCAATATCATAGAGTGTCTGGACTTTACGGGAATAATGATAGTCGAGTGCCGTTGTTTGAATTACAGATTCCATAGTATTTTTTTATTGTCCGATGCGCCCCTGTTCTTCGTTCATACTACCGGCCGAGCGTTTGACCGGGCTGATTTTTTTACCCTTGCTGAAGGAATAGTTGAAGCCAAGCGATACTATACGCGTGTCGCTTACCTGGTTCATTGCCAGGTCCACATTGCCATAACGGCTTCGGGCTTTTAATTTTTGCGTCCAGAAAATATCCCGAACGGATAAACGGATAGTGCCTTTTTTATTCCAGACCTGTTTGCTCAACCCGGCCCCGAGGTGCCAGATGGATTTCACGCGCAGCACTCCTTCCAGCCAGCCATTACGGTAGAAGCCGGTGAGCTCGGCCAAGAAGGTTTTTGTCAGTTTGAATTGCTGTGTTGTATTGAAAATAAAGCTGGTCGCCTGTAGGTCGATCGCCGCGCCGGGTACCGTTCCGCTATAGTCGTCATTGAACAGGTTGAGGTTGGTGTTATTGGTCCACCATTTTGTAAGGGGCATGTTTGCCGCCACCGAAATGCCGAATTGCCGGTAAGAGGCCACGTTCTCCGGGATATTGGAAGCCTCATTTCCGTTCTGCCGGATGATCTCCTGCACCACGTCATCGGTGAATGTATAATTGAGCGTAGTGGTAATGCTGTTTTTCCAGGTATGGGAGAGTTCGATATTGTCACTGATGGACGGCTTCAGGTTTGGATTACCGCGACTGAAAGTGTAACGGTCAAGGAAACGGATAAAGGGATTGAGGTTACCATAGGCCGGACGGCGAATCCGCCTGCCGTAATTGATGTTCAGCGTGTTTTTTGCATCGGCAGCATATTGTACATAGGCAGTCGGGAACAGCTGCGTATAATGCCGGTCGAAATTTTCACCGGTTGATTTCTGGCGTCCCCTGGCATTGGTGTTTTCCAGTCGAAGTCCGAGTTGTGCGCTAAACTTTTTCCCAAGTGGCCGTTCAAGGTTTACAAACGCTGCATTGATATTTTCCTCGTAAAAAAAATGATTGCTGCGGTTCAGATCGGGCACTACTGCACCGTACAGGATACTGTCATACCGCGCATCATTATCTGTGTTCACGATACTGGTTTTCACACCCGCTTCAAATTTCCCTTTTTTACCCACGGGTTTAAAGTAATCCACCCGGGCGCTGTATACATTGATATCCTGCGGGAGGTCACCCACGAGTGTGTCGGTGTGGCCGGCGCTGTTACCATTTGCATCGAGATAGGCATTAGACATAAACAGGTCTGTTTTTGTCCGGAAGCTGGCCGCATCCAGGTCTGCCGTAAGCTCAGCACCCTTTTTATCCAGCACCCTGCGGAAGTTGAGGTTTGCATTCAGGCCGGTCCAGTCGATATCGTTTTCCACCCGTGCATTCGTAATGCTTTGCAGGACTTTATCGGCACCCGCGATTTCGGTCCGGTTGGGGTTATGGCCCTTCCCGTTACGATCAGTAATGCTGATGGTAGCCCCGAAGGTTGATTTTTTAGTAGCGAAAAAATCAACCCCGACTTTAGCGTTGTATCCGTTCATTTCAACGATCCGGTTCGTTTCCTGGGAAAACACCTGGCTGATCTCATCGCTGTTTCCTGTACGGATATTCCGGCGGATGGACAGGTCAGAGAAACGTTTCTGGTAATTGTGGCTGAGGTTGGCGAACCAGTTGACCTTCCCCTCGCGATAATTGAAATTGAATGTTTCGCTGGTCTTGGGATACCTGCCCTGTAAGTACGTGATGCCGGCGGATCCGTTGAATCCAACCTTGAGCAGTTTTTTTGTTTTGATATTGATCACTCCTGCGCCGCCGGCAGCATCAAAGCGCGCCGGAGGATTGGTCATGATTTCGACCTGGTCCATTTGCCCGGACGGCATTCCTTTCAGGAGATTGGCGAGGTCGGCACCGCTGAGTTGGGTGGGGCGGCCATCCACAAGGATGAGTACGCCTGATTTGCCTTTCAGGCTGATATTCCCTTCACTATCGACCGTCACGCCGGGTGATTTTTCCAGCACTTCCAGGGCCGTCACACCGACATTACTAATGGAGGCGTCTACGTTGACGATGGTGCGATCGGCGCGTTGCTCAATCAGCGGTCGCTTTGACTCAACGGTCACCCCTTTGAGCGTTGCCGTCCTGACGGAATCGGTGGCTACTGGTTTGGGAGCTGTGGTTTGCGCAGAGACGCAGGTAAAAATGGACATGCCGATGGCCAGGAGGCCGGTATACAGCTTCATAAAATAAGGTTTATGGTTAAGGTTAGATTAAGGCATGGGATGCCCTGTCATTTTTGTGTTCTACAAAAAATACAATGAAAGAAAAATAAGATGTGAATGGATCAGCCTTTGTCGAAATTGTTTTTCCTGAATTTCTCAAACCGGGGTTTCAATTCGTCAATTTCCATCCCGAGCAGGTACATGTTCCTGAAAATCTGTGGCAGTTCTTTTTCGATGAATTGTGATTTGCGGTAATCCGTGGTTTGTTTGATGGCATCATCGCTGACAAAATAACCGATGCCCCGTTTGTTGAAAATTATATCCTGTCCCTGCAGGAACTCGAAGGTCCGCATGACCGTATTGGGATTTACTTCCAGTTGTATTGCCAGCTCGCGCACAGCAGGGATCCGTTCGCCGGGAATCCATTGTTTGAGCAGGATCTGTTCGCAGACGTAATCCGCTATCTGAAGGTATATTGCTGTTGATTCTCTGAATTGCATAGTGCCGTTTTTAGAAAGCTAGACTTGCTTTGCTTTTAACCGGAAATAAGTTAGTGTCCAAAAGAATACCGGCGTCAGCCAGGTCAGGATGCTGAGCAGTTGCCGCACCCAGGGGGTAAACAGGAACACGGTATCATTATCAAAGGCCGCCTTGTTGGAAAGGTAGGCGATGATAAACACCAGGAATCCGAATACCATACCGCTGATTCCGGTTTTGAGGAAACTGTATCGCCTGAACAGGACGGAGCCAAAGAGGAAAACGGATTGCACGGAAAGGTAAAAGAGTAAGAGGCTGACTCTCGCGCTGTCTGCAAAATCAAATATCTCCACGTCAAACACATTTGCTGTTCCGTAAGTACGGTAGTCCTCCGCTGATCGTGAATGGTCCTTCATGAATTGTGAAGCAGGGATATCAACGAGGTAAAAGCAGGCGGTAAACAGGACAAGAAACAGGAGTACCGAGTAAAACAGCCCGCAGAGTAGTTTCTCAAAATGCGAAGCGGGTACCATCAGGAAATTGATGCCCTTGGCCGTGGAGGAAAACTGGCTGAAGTACTGGCTTGCATAAAAACTCCCGAGCGCAAACAGGGGAAGGTAGTAGCTTGCTTTCTGGAAGTTCTGGTCAAAGTCTTCCTGGCTGTTGCCGATAATGGCAACGAGGAACCACAGCATCATTACACCGATGTAGGCAGCAATCGAGAGCAGGTAACGTTTCCGGTTATCTGCCCAGTGTTGCAGGATGAGTAGCTGGAATCTTTTTCCGCTGAAAAAATCGTTCATAAAAATATTTTTCGCTTGATAGCTTTGGGTTGGTATGTATTAGGCCTGGAAAACGCGGGTGATTTTTTCCTTGCTCATGACGATGGCTTTGTAAAGCAGCTCCAGGTCCAGTTCAGTTTCATCCCCTGACCTGTTTTCAGATACAATGAGATTGCCCTGCAGGGAGGACTCTGCGTACACGGCATCGTTTGCTTCGGACTTGTCGTAGGCAAACCGGAAGGAAAGTCTGCGGGATATTTCCCGGACTGACTGGTTAAAAAGGATTTGCCCGTTATCGATCACTGATACGTGATCGATCAGGTGTTGCAGGTCTTTGACCTGGTGGGTGCTGATGATGATACAGCGCTGGTCGTTCAGTGCTGCCGCAAGGATTTTGCGGAACTGGCTTTTACTGAGGATATCCAGGCCATTAGTTGGCTCATCCATCAGCAGCAATTTTGCGTTCGTTGCGAGTGCGAACGAAATCAGTACTTTCTTTTTCTGGCCGTAACTCATCTGCTGGAGCGACTGGTCTTCCGGCACTTCAAATACCGAGATGTATTCACTGAACTGGTCATCGCTGAAGCTGGGATAAAATGCCGCGTGCCGTTTTACAAAATCAGCGATGCTGATATCCGGCAGGTAAAACTCTTCCGGTACCATGAATACTTCCTGCAGGAAAGATGGCAGCCGTTCAAACGGGTTTGACTGGTGCACCGCAACCTGGCCGGTGGTTGGTTTAAGCAGACCGGCCATGATCCGCAGCAGGCTTGACTTCCCGGCTCCGTTGCTGCCCAGCAATCCGTATACCTGGCCCGGGTGGAACTGCAGCTGGATATCACTGAATACCGGCTTCCGGCGGTAGGCAAAACTTAAGTTGGAAATGTTGATCATTACTTGTGGTTTGGTGTACTAGTTAAATAGTACACTGTAAAAGTAGAAACATTTCCGGATTTGCCAAATAATATTTTCCGAAAAATCCGATTTCACACTGAAGGATTGAAAATAAGCGTCCAGTATTTATTTTGTGTGCGATCACTGAAACACACCAGGCGGCCATTGCTGACCGCCTGGTGTGTTCCTTATACTTGTCGTCAGTGTCTCTTCAATCCTGTGACATCTGCTTTTGCCCCGCCTGCGAAGCGGGCTTTTTATTTTCGCGCCACCGTTACCTTAAACTGGCCATTCGACATATCAAATCTGGCGCCAGCTGGATTGTGTACATAACCGGTGAAATTGCCGGTCCATGTATTGCCTTCAATGGCTGTGAGTGTTCCCTTAAACCATGGGGTTTCCTCCACATCTTTCAGTTTATAAAGGACGCCTGCCTCATCTGTAAACTCTACTGCTCCCCGTCCGTCACCTGCCGAAGGACCTCCTGTGGTTGCGTAAATGGGAATCGGGGGAATGGGGTCATACAGGTAGTCAATCCGGATGGAAATGAACGATACTCCGTCAGCTCCATTCAGCCGGCAGCGGAATTTTCCCGTTGATTCTTCAAAATAATTCTCCGATGCATTCGACATTTCGGTGAACTCGTAAGTTTTAGCTCCCACAGTCAGTCTTGCGGTATTGTCCCCGGGAGCGACATCCTGCTTTTTATCTTTTGAACAGGAGAGCAGAGAAAATGTAATGCTGGCAATAAGAAGTATTTGTTTCATACTGATGGCTTTTGACGCATGCCGGCACTGATTTCGCGGCAGGCGTATAATTGAATGGTGGTTGAATGGTGTGTGCATTACCACTCATCGGTCAGGTCGTGAAATGTCATCACACCACTATGAGCCGATGGCAGCGAAGTCTCGAATTCGAAGACTGGAGATTCCGATCCCAACCACTTTTGAGCAATTCGAAAACAACTTTGGGAAACTGATTTGAAAGGTAATTACCTGAACTTCCTTTTATGAAAAAGCAGCAGCGATTGACGAGATTCCAGGAGATCAGTTCTGCATTATTTATCCTGCTCTTCCTGTATACCGGAATAACAAAGCTGGAGGACACCCGTTTTTTTGCAGGTGCTATGGCACATAGCCCCCTGATCGGGCGCTATGCAAATTTCCTGTCCGGATTTATTCCTTCCATGGAGATCGGGATCTGTGTTTTGCTGTTCATTCCGGCCACGCGATACCTCGGTTTGATCCTGTCTGCTTTGCTAATGGCTGTATTCACCTGGTACATCGGGTACATGATGATTACCTCTTCATTACTACCCTGCACCTGTGGAGGTATCATTCAAACACTTTCGTGGAATCAACACTTATGGTTTAATTCAGCCTTCCTGCTGATGGGGCTCATAAGTATTCTATTTAATAAACGATCTATCGCGACAGACAGGAGAAGCCGAACACCTGCGACATAGTAGGCAATATCATCTATTAAAATACTTATTTATGAAAAAGATGTATTTAGCACTTGTTGCTGCAGTGATGGCAATCGGGTTCAGTTCCTTTGCACCTGAAAATCCGAAACTGGCGCCTGTGTACTACAACATTGGAGGTGGATGGCAGGTAATTGAAAATCCCTGCCCCACACCGGGTGAGGAGTTATGTACCATAACTATTGGCCAGCAGCAGAATGTGCAACTGTATCTCACTAAAAGTACGTTGCATCCGGTCAAACGCCCTTAAAGCGTGGTCGTTCTTCCATCATTTCGTTGCGGCCGTTGCAAACGGCCGCAACATTTTTTGTCTTAACACCAAAACCTTCATCGGACGAACCGCAGGTTCGATCTGGATACCTTTCCTGAAAAGTTCCTTCCTGACATCATCCAGGCTCGACATTATTGCTTCAATTTTAAAATCAACAGGAAAGTCGATCCCCGATTCATCGATAAACGGCCACTCGAACTGAATCCTGAAAGCCAATGTTTCGATTAGCTGACTGACGGTGGCTTTCCGATATTCCATACTGGTATGGGTAGTTCTTCCAAACATTGTATCTGACCTGCTACGCAATACTTTCTCAAACCCGGGGCGCACAGTAACCACATAACATGGCATGGTACGGTATTCCACCTGTCCGTCATACCCAAATTGGTTGACCACATCTTCCCTGAATCGCTGCCTAAGATCCGTGTAAGGCATTTGTTCAGGTCCAACCCACAAACTGTAATTAAATTTATTGCGGTCCTTCCTTGGATGAAGGAACTCTCCATTTTCAAAAACCGGAAAGGGGAAAATCCTCGCGTAGTAGGGATGCCCTGGAAACCAAACCCATCTTTCAAAAAATGCATAGCGGTACAGGTCGCCCATGCTGGTTCCCATCAGCTGGATGCCGGTTTCGGGTTGCATGTACAGCAAATCAGGCGGGAGGTAATAAGGCTGTTCGGGGAGCCATTTCGTAAAAAGACTCCGGGATACAAATCCGGTATCTGATCCCCCATTGCCATTTATCCCTAAAGGCCGGAATCCATCGAATTGAACCTGTGGTACCAGGGGGGATACATCGATTTTCTGTGTACGTGCAAATATTTCAATTTTTTCCTTTGTTAAATCCGCAAGACGGGTTACCCCTTGCACGATGCCGTTTCCATCGATCCAGACATACCATGGGTAACCATCGTGAATATCACCATGCAGCAACGAGTCGAACCCCACATCCAGATTAAGTTCGAATTTCGTCTCGTATTTTTTATACACTTTCCGGATGCGATTGTCCTCTTTGGCGACCAGCAGGAATCGCACCCTTCCCTGAAAATCTTTCCGGAACTGGTTCAGCTTGGGAAGGCTTGCGAGACAGACCACACAGTCAGAAGAGAAGAAATCCACGATGACCGGCTGACCCTTCCAATTGCGCAGGGACACCTGTTCGATACCGTTGTCTGTATGCACCTGCACTGTTGCCGGATTTGGGTAGGGAAATCCGGATCTGATAATGCTGTCTGTGGACTGTGCAATTACAGTTGCAGGGGATGACAATACCCACATTAGCAGGATAGCTGTTCGCGACATCTCAAACGATTTTAATTAATAACCTGGATTTTGGGAAAGCAGTGGATTCCTGTTACGATCGTTCTGCGGTATAGGATAAAGCTGGTCATTTAATGTCCAGTCACTACCCTTTGCTACCGACATCACATTATCCACGCTCTTTGTCCGGCGAAGATCTATCCACCTGTCTCCGGATTCGGCAAACAATTCAAATCGCCGCTGGTGCCCGATTTCATTCAATAAACCAGCCGTATTACCTATTGAAACAGCAGATAATCCGGCCCTCTCTCTTATCAGGTTAATATCAGCGCTTGCGCCATCAGGATTTGATTGCATTGCCCTCGACTCCGCACGGATGAGGTACACCTCTGCAAGTCGAAGCGCCATTGTATATTCGGTTAATCCGGACACATTCTGCCCGACACGGTATTTGAACGCATAGTAATAATCGACACCTCCGATGTTTACACGCCTGAACCACTCATCCGATCGTTGGTCACCGGCTGCAAAGGAATCAATTATCTCTGGATCAATCGAAATATTGGCGGGCAACTCCGTGAATGGAAACATAGCCCCTGCATAGGTATTGGCCCCTTCGAACTTGGGTTCCAGCTGCCACAGAGCTTCACGGCTATTCTGCAAAAAAACCCCGGAGAGGTCACTAACCAAACCGTACTGACTTGTTTCATCGATAACCAAAGTGGCTGCCGACTCCGCCATACTCCACTTGCCTTCAAACAGATATATCCTGGAAAGTAAAGCCAGCGCAGCGAATTGATTGGGTCTGGTTCGTTCTTCTGTGGGTTGGTTTGAGGGCCCGATGTAAACAGGGGACAGTAATTGTATAGCCTCCTGTAAATCCTTTTCGAGCTGTTTGTAAATGCCAGGAACAGACTCCCGGAGGGCTCCCGCGTTTGCCTGGTAATCAGTTGTCAGGATCAACGGGATTTCGCCGTACAGTTGCACAAGGTAAAAATGGCAATATGCGCGAAGAAACAATGCCTCCCCCTGCAGCTGGTCATTCACTGCCCGTGTTATTGATTGAGAATTTTCCAGCCCCTTTAAAACGGAATTGCACCGGTAGATCGTGGTATACAAATCATTCCACAGTGCAGTAATGATTTCATTTTCCGGACTGAGGTTATTTGTAAAAACATCGATGCGGTCGGTCGATGGATTATAGTTGATCATCTCGTCGGCGGATAATCCTGTCAGCACGGACAGATTGTACCAAAAACCCAGTTGTTCCATCTCGGCATAGATACCCAGCATAGCCGATGTTGCCGTGGCATCCGATGAAAACACAGAGCCGCTTGTAAGCTGGTTGTTGGGTTCCCCGGGTTCAATGAATTTACGGCAGGCCATCAGGGATACGCAGAGGAAAACGATAAAGAATATTCGTTGCATAAACAAACTTTAAATAGTGATGTGGAACCCCAGTGTTACAATTTTGAGAGGAGGGATCACCGCTCTTGTCTCCGGATCCAGACCCTTGTAAGGGGTAATGGTAAACAGGTTCTGGGCCTGGACAAAGAGATCTCCGGCTTTGATGCCAACTTTACGGATATACGAAGTGGGTATGTCGTAGCTCAGATGGATATTCTTTATCCTTACAAAAGACGCATCGCCAAGTGATCCATTGCTGTTACGGAAATTGGTGAAGGCCGGGTTGCTAAGCGTATTGGAATTGGAAAATTTCTGGATGTCACCCTGATCCCCGGGATGCTGCCATCGATCGAGCACAAAATCCGGCTGGTTGGTAAGGGACCCTGGTCGTGAAAAGTTATTGATGTATGTATTGGCATTTTTGTTTCGGACAAATTGGGTAAAAACTGACAACTGGATCTGCCCATACCTGATCGATTGTTCAAGTCCCCCAAAATATTGCTGCCCGGTAAATATCACTTGTGAGAGATCACCTGGAGCAGAGATCCGGCCATCCCCATCGGCATCCACGAAATTGTAATTTCCGGTTGCAGGATCCACTCCGGTTGTTGCAAAACGTTTTACGATACTCAGGGGTTGTCCCACAACATATGAATTTGCATAGGATGAATTTGCCAGGCCATCAAACTTAACCAGGCGGTTTTTCGGCAAGGTCAGGGTCAGGTGTGCAGACCATGTCCACCTGCTGCGTTGAAGGATAGTGGCGTTAATGTCCAGTTCCCATCCATAATTGCGTACCCGGGCCGGCAGGTTGGCGAGTACACCCTGGAAGCCGGCTATTGCCGGAAGTGAATACTGCACGAGCTGGTTGCCGGTGAAGTTGTTGAAATAGTTGACTGCAATCAGGACACGGTCTTTCATTAAGCCGATTTCCAGGCTCGCTTCTGTTTTGGTCACTTTCTCCCAGCGGAACGATGGATTGTAAAGTTGCGTGGGATTCAGGGTTGCGACACCCTGGTAAGTGTAGGGGTATGTACTATATGAATCCAGGAATCGATAGTCGCCAATCTGGTCATTGCCCGTAGTTCCAAGACTGGCTTTCAGCTTGCCAAAGCTGAGTAACCGGTTTTTCGCGAGCCATTTTTCGCGGCTGAAAATCCAAGCTGCACCCGCGGAGCCAAAATTGGCAAACCTGTTCTCCGGCCCGTACCTGCTCGAACCATCCCGACGGGCATTCAGTGTCAGGAAATACCTGCCGGAATAATCTGCGGCTATTCTTGCAAATACCCCGGCATAGCGATACCGGGAGGTCATGTCGGTTGTTGTCATCACGCTGGCCGCTCCCTGCAGGCTGTTCATCAGTTCGTCACTCTGATACATGCTTCCAGACTGTATCAACGTTCTCCTGTCTGTCCCCTGCATCGTCGATCCTGTCAGCACTTCAAAAGACATGCTCTGCATTTTCCAGCGGTAACTTATCTGTGGTTCGGCGATAAAGGTTTCCACACTGGTATTGCCAAACCCAGCCTCCGTAAATACAAAATTGGCGGGATTCTGCGACCGCGCCGGAACTGTCACATGTTCATTTAGGTTCAGCGATGAAAAACCAAGATTTAATTTCGCCTCCAGGCCTTGAAAAACCCGGTAGGACAGATGCAGGTTAGACAGCAGGTTGTCTGACCTGGTAGCATAGTGTTGCCGGAGGATAGCAAATGGATTCACCCAGCTTGAGTTTTCCCAGTTGAAGGAACCATCCGCATTATAAATTTCGGGCGCGTTGGGCGACAGGTAAAGATAAGCCGTCATATTATCCCTGGGCAGCAGGTTATGATTCTGAAGATAGCTGCCGCTCAGGCCAATCTGGAACCGGCGATCATTGCTTGCATGGTTCAGCTGGAAGCCAAGTGATACCTTCTTTTCATTAAAGGGACCAGGGATGATGGTAGATTCATCGTGGTAACCTGCGGATATGGAGAATTGGGTTTGATCACTACCGCCGGATACCCCTACATTCACGTCGCGCAAATTCATGGTGTTGCCTATCAGCAAATCCTGCCAGTCGGTTGACCGTGTTGTATCCCATGATAATAAATCCCGCGCATTGGAAGCAGTGGGTGTGACTCCGTCATTCCGGAATGCCTCACGGCGCATCATGAGGTAATCTTTCAGTCCAAGCATTGGTAGCTGGCGGGTTATTCTTCCCCACCCGGTAAAAAACCGTGCGTCGACCGCAGTCTTTCCCGCCCTTGCACGTTTGGTTGTAATCAGTATAACACCATTCGCGCCACGTGAACCATATATTGCAGTTGCATCCGCATCTTTTAATACTTCCACGCTCTCGATATCGCTTGGGTTAACATTGGCCAGCGGGCTGGAGTTTGCTCCACCGCCGCCCCCGAATGAGCTTGTGAGTGTTGTGGAAGGAAACGGTACCCCGTCAATGATATATAAAGGTTCATTCCCGTTGCCAATGCTGTTTTGTCCCCTTAACCGTACGGTAAAATTACTCCCCGGTAAACCGGAAGTCTGGGTTACCTGCAGACCTGTAACACGACCTTGCATACCTGCCAGCACATTATCAACCGGCTGCCGTTCCAGTTCAGCCTTACTCACTTTTTGCACAGTTGCCGTTGACGTCCTCCGCGTCGTTTTTCCGTAAGCGATAATAATAGTTTCGTCAAGAAGTCCTATCCTGGATCTGGCGCTGATCAGTAAGTAGGGCTGGGCTCCCGATTCAATCTCTTTCGTTTGTATTTCTGCACCTGAAACGATGATAACTGCGTTTACGGGCACGGCAGGGAACCTGAATTCACCATTCAAACCTGTCGACAATGCCTGACCGGTCTGGAGGATGGTGATCGTGATCCCCGGGAGCGGAAGGCCGTGCTCATTCACTACCCTGCCTTCCAATATTTTTCCCCTGCCGCCAGGCGGATCTGTCTTTTTCTTATGGATGATAATTTTATTTCCCTCGGTGCGAAATCCAAGCGGTTGATTCTTCATTACCTCGCCCAGCAGGGAATCCAGGGACACAGCAGCAACTGAAACCGTGACGGGCTTACCTTCAGCCAGTACTTCCTCCGAGTAAATAAAATGCACATTCCCTTGTTGCTCGATAAGGTCAAAAACTTTCGCGAGGGATGCCTGTCGCACAGAAATGGAAAATATCTGCGCATCCACTAATTCCGGCACTGGAAAAAAGAACAACAACAAAATCATTTGGCGCAACTGTGGCCTGCACCATTTCGGGGGTAAAAGCATAGCTTTGGCTTGTTTGGGTTAAACAATGGTCGTTTCCGCGATATAACCTGGGTAACCCAATCATCGCCGGGAAGTGTTGGCGCACCCCCGGCATTTTTATTGGGGTTCCTCAATCATTGACATATATGGTGTCGCCGGCAATCTCAAAATGCACCTGGCCGGTTGCCTCCATCACTTTCAGTACCTGTGATACAGGCACACTCCGGTCTATCGTCCCGGTAAAATGATCGGTTGGTTTCTTACGGTACACCACCGTTGCGCCATACCATCGTCCGATCATGCGCATCAGGCTTTCAATCGGGGCTTTCCTGAACTTAAACTCATTGCGGGTCCATGCTGTTACCGGTGCCAGCTCGACTGCACGGACTGACCACTGCCCACCCGCAATACCCAGCTGCTGTCCGGGCTGCAAATCCATTGTTTGCTGACCAGCCTGCACGCGGATCTTTCCTTCCGTCAGTGTAGTTTGTATGGCAGGCTCATCAGGATAAGCATTGACATTAAAAGCTGTACCTACCGCTGTCACGTCTATGCCATTTACCTGTACGATAAATGGATGACTGACATCCCTGGCAACTTCAAAAAAGGTTTCACCGGTTACCAGCACCCTTCGTTCATTGCCCGTAAAACGGGAAGGGTATTGAATAGAAGAATTGGAATTTACCCATACCCTTGTGCCGTCTGGCAAAACGATTTTATAAAACCCTTTGAAAGGCACTTCCAGTCTATGTTGCATCGGCTCCCCTTCATTCGCGGCATATAATACTTCCCCTCCCGTCACATGCACATTCGCATCAATCACGGTGTCGGTGCTACTTTCAAGGGCAACCCTCCTGCCGTCGCCCATCAGGAGCACCGCAGTGGATGAACCAGGAGTGATATCAGCAGGTGCCTTAAGGTTCAATGCCATCAGCGGCTTAGGATTTCCCCCCGACATATAAAAAATACCAAACCCGATCAGTCCGATAAGGCTTGCGGCCAGTGCGTAATACCCGGCACGCATCTTTTTTACCGGGGCTTCAAACGAAATCCGCGCTTTGACCTTTCGCAGGTTTTTCTCTACCTCCGTTTCATAATACCATTTCATGAAAGCCGTAACCGTTTCCCCGGCAGTGAGGTCTTCAAACACCTGCATATTGTGTTCGCTCGCCTGTACCCAATAGTCGAGTTCTGATTCCTCCTCCTCGGTCAGGTCTTCCTGCACAAACTGCGCAATCAGATAGGCCACCCGGAACTCCTTACCCATTTCATTCTCGTAGTGCTCAAAACTGTTCATAACGTGCTTTTATTATAAGGGAGGTCGGATATAAGATCTTAAAACGCCAGAAAACCGGACAAACGAATGCCGGTTTTTTTTCGCGGAAAAAACGGTTCAAAGTGAAATTTTTATTTTCCTAAGTGCAACGAGCGCCCTAAGTCGTTGACGGGTAATTGTATCTGGCTCCAGTTGCAGGTCAGTGGCTATCTCGCGGTTGCTTTTGCCTTCGAGGTAATAAAGCCGGATAATCCGCTGCAAGGCAGGCGTCAGGGTTTCCACCAACTGGTAAAGCTGCCGGGCAGTATCCGCCGCTATGATAGCTGCTTCAATGTTGGGGGAAGCCGCGACGTCAGGAACGAGGTTGATGGTTGATTTTGTTTTCTCCACCGATTTAAGCGAGGCATTCCTCACACTCATGTAGAGGTAACTTTTTATCAGTGAGATATGCCCGAGCCGGTCCCGACGATCCCATAAGGTCACGAAACAATCCTGCACGATGTCTTCGGCAGCCTGCCTGTCGCTGATAAAGCGGCCTGCGAAATAGGTGAGCGGGGAAAAGTAAGTACGGAACAGGCAGTCGAAAGCAGCTTCCTCGCCCTTCTGGAAGGCGGAAAGGAAGAGTGGATCCTGTATACCATTAAAGGAAGGCAATAGGAAAAAGGTTTAGGGTGTAAAATCCTGTTTACATACCCACGCACCGTACAGTCATCCAATTTATGGGAAAAAAACGAATAATGGTACAGGTACCTTTGCCCGGTTTCGAATTTATCGATCAATTGCTTTGTGATAGGAGAAGCAACCAAAATAGAAAAATTCGTGATTGCAAAGGTGAAGGAGCTGCGGTTGGAATTCGGCTACACGCAAAGTTCGCTTTCGCAGAAACTGAATATGAGTGATAGTTTTGTGGGGCATGTGGAGACGCCGAAGCGCAGGGCGAAATACAATATCAATCACATCAATGCCCTGGCGAAACTCTTCAAATGTTCACCAAAAGATTTTTTTCCCGACAAAGCCATGTAGGCTGTCATCCCCGTCGTTGCTTCCTCCAATCATTTGGCGTGATCTTGAATCGCTTCCTGAATGCGGTGATAAACCCGGGCAGGGTCTGGTAACCGGCGAGATCCGCAATGTCCTTTAACGGTTTGTCCGTATTCTCCAGTAGGAGTTTGATATGGTCCATCTTCCTTTGCATCAGGCGCGGGAATAACCCGATGCCAAATACCTTTTCATAATTCCGTTTAAGGGTTACAAAATTTGTCCCGAGTTGCCGGGCCAGCTGAGGTATGGTGATACTGCCATCGAGATTATCCGCCATAATACGGTCGGCCTCATACATCTGGGCAACCTGTTTTGCGCTGAGTTCGCCCGGCAGCATCACAGGGGCAGCGGCAACGTGGCGGAACAGGATATCCCTGACTTTGTTGGCAAAATAAAAATCGCGGAAACGTTCGAGGAATGGTGCTTTCAGGATCTCGAAAACCATGTCAAGCACATCGGGTGGCAATGCCTGAGGGGATGTGGGTACCAGTCTCTCGGGTGAACCCAGGCTGTTAAGCAATTCGGGTGATAAATGAAAAGTCATTAAAATGACTGCATTGTTCCCCGGGAACTGCGTGGCGTAAGCCGCCTGTTCGGTCAGCTGGTACTGACCGGTATCAAGCAGTTCGCGCTGGCCGGATGGCAATTCATTTTCAATTGAACCACTAAGCAGTATCTGTAACCGCAGCCAGTTGTTTAATTCGGATATTATGACGCGTGTGGCATGGACGAACCTGAATTGACGGAGGGTGATAACGAGTAAGTCGTGCTGGTATACATGTTGCGAAATGGTATACGATTCCCTTATCGCCTCAGAAAGGACGCTTCCCGGAATCCGCAAACCCCGGAATTTTCGATTTGGCGAAGGATTGAGCAGTATCTCTTCGCCAGAGGATAGGTTTAGTCGAATCATAAAGCAGTTCACGTACTGTCGGAATTTCCGTTTTTGAACGGACATATGGGTGCACCAAAGTGAAAAAAAGGTTTATGAAAGTGATAAGGATGGCAAATGTTACGGGAATCCGTAATAAACGCGCCAGACCGATGGAGGGACTGGTAGTTACAACGTGTACCCGATTTCCCAGACATGACCGAATGGATCCCTGATTTTACCGATCCTCCAGTCCTCCTCCGTAGTCATAGGGCAAATGACTGTCGCGCCGGATCTGACCGCCTGCTCATATAACCGGTCGGCGTTTTTTGTTTGCAGTACTATGCGCACGGAGCTGGCCGCATCCATGTCGGGACTCACATTCCCGTTTTCTATCTCTTCGTCCCCGACATAGAACCGGGCGCCTTCAACTTCAATAACGGAAGATATTTTGGAATCCGCCAATTCGAAACGCCTGACCTCCACCGCATCAAAGGCGGAGATATAAAACTGTACGGCCTGCACCCCGTTTTTTACCGTAAGGAATGGAGTAACGTTTGTAATGGATGTTGCACTCATAAGACCAGGGTTGTAATGACTTTCAGGATGTGAACTATAAACTTACCAAATTTTCAGGATCAATAATTATTTACAGGGAATCCACGAATGCTTTGGTGAAATGACGCTGCGTCTGCCGGAAAACCCATCCGTTCTTCAGTGATTACACGTTGGATCTGCGGATTGGCCGGTTGTAAATTGCTTAGCACAAGCTGCCGCATTACCGTTTTTTATATTTTGGAGTAGCAGCCGCTCATTGGAAATGAACCAGTGAAAATTTCAGTATCTTGTTTTAAGTGTATCCAACTTTAAAATCTCCCGCTGTCAGACGCGAAAATCACGGATTGAAATCCGCCCCTTCCTGCCCTGCATTCGCACGAGACCGCAGCAGCCATTACCCTTTTTTCACCATTTTTTTATTCCTCCTGTCTTTCCTGCTGTTCCTGTCTTCCGGAGGTTCAGCCCAAAACAATACCGTGGTCCTCGGGGACACACTGGGTACAGGCACATTAAATCTGGAAAAATCACCCTGGCAGTTTTTTCCCATTGACAAACCCGGAATGGAATCACCTGCCGCTCCTGATTCAGGCTGGGCAGAATCAGTAATCCGTTTCGGGGAAACCAACCTGCCTGCCAACTGGACCGGCTCTGGATGGTTCCGGATCCGGATAAAAAAATCGGCGACTAACCCTGTAACCACCTGGAGTCTCTATATTAACCAGGATGGGGCCTCCGAAATTTTCTTCGATGGCCAGAAGGTCGCTGCACTGGGAAAAATTGGGAATTCCAGGGAAACCACCGTACCCAAACGGGACCCCTTTCTCAGTATACCCCTTGCCATTACCGATACCCTCCCACACCTGCTCGCAATACGCTACAGCAACTACCATCACTACTTCAAAAATTTTGTCGGGTTCCAGGCCTGGATAGGTGACCTGCAAGCAATGAACAGCAAACAGAAGGCTGACCAGCGTTTCTTTGATTACCTGCTGATGAGTGGCTCGGCCATGCTGATCCTTGTACTGCTGCACCTGCTTTTATATTTTTTTTACCCCAAACAAAAAACCAACCTTTACTACAGCCTGTTCGTAACCGGCACAGCGCTGACCCTGTTTATCCGCTACGAAGCAGTGGTGACGCGTGATCCTGGTATGCAACTGCTGCTGTACAAACTTTTCAGCGTCTGCATCTCCATCATGCCGCTGCTCTTTGCCCTGTTGTTATATCATCTGAGCGGAAAGAAAATGCCGGCACTCAGGCTATCAGTCATTGCATGTGTCACCGTACTCTTTTCGGTTTTTTATTTCATCGGCGAACAGAACCTGCTTGCGATCAACTCCATATCAGGCAGCCTGAACAACGTGTTTATGTTGCTGGTACTGATTGACGGACTATGGTTGGTTTACAAATCGATCCGACAGGGAAACAAACGCCTTTGGCTGATCTGGATCGGGATCTTTATAACCGTTATCAGCAGCATCCTGGTCGGCGCCAACATTTTCCTGTTCTTCAGTTTTCGTCAGGTGATGACCGGGATGGCAATCATCTGCCTGGTCATGCCGGTCGCATTTTCAATTTATATCGCCATGGAAGTGGCATCCACCAACCGATTGCTTGAAAAACAGCTTGATGAAAACAAACGCCTCGCGAATGATAACCTCGCAAAAGAAATAGAAAAAACAAAACTAATCTCGGAACAGGCGGAACAACTTGAAAAGACGGTGCTTCAGCGCACGGCACAGGTACGCGAACAGGCCGCAAAGCTGCAGGAGATGGACGCGGCTAAATCGCGGTTCTTTGTTAACCTCACGCATGAGTTCAAAACCCCACTCACACTGATCATTAACCCGGCAAAGGAATTACTGGATGAAAATGATAAGGAAACCATCCGTGCACATGCCGGATTTATCCTGCAGAACAGCGAACGTTTATTACAACTGATCAACCAGCTGCTCGACCTGAGTCGACTCGAAAACGGACAAATGACCCTGCATTACCAGAACATCGACCTGGTTAACTGGCTGCAGGTTTTTGTCGGCCAGTTTACTTCGCTCGCAGATTACAAACGCTGCCGCATATCGTTCGCCCCGGAGATGGACACGATGCTGGTGAAGACGGATATTGATAAACTCGAAAAAATTGTCCAGAACCTGGTCACCAACGCAATCAAATTCAACAAACCGGAAGGACTGGTGGAAGTATGGCTCTCATCCGGCCAGCAGGACTCCATCGAGATCGGTGTGCGGGACAACGGCATCGGTATCGCTGCGGAAAAACTCCCATACATTTTTGACCGCTTTTACCAGGCTGATTTATCGGACAATCGCACGAGGGAAGGCACGGGCATCGGACTGGCACTGGTGAAAGAACTGACTTCATTGATGAACGGCTCGGTGGAGGTCAGCAGTGAGGAGACCCGCGGTACCTGCTTTGTCATACGGTTACCCTACCTTAATGCGGAAAGTCCGGTGGAGGCCGATGCAGTGCTGTTGCAGGTCAGCCAGTCAATCAACAGCATACCGCTTACTAAAACAGGCAACGATATTTCCCGGAACGAGACTATTCTTATTGTGGAAGATAACGACCAGCTCCGGGGCTTTATGGAGATCACCCTTCGTGACCAGTTCCACATCATCCTCGCAGCCAACGGATCGGAAGGCATCGATATGGCGCTTGACCAGATTCCCGATCTCA
This sequence comes from Chitinophagaceae bacterium, assembly GCA_004173355.1. Lineage (GTDB taxonomy): Bacteria > Bacteroidota > Bacteroidia > Chitinophagales > Chitinophagaceae > JBEVJC01. The sequence goes on from SEAD01000010.1 coordinate 18,836, forward strand.
TCATCACAGACCTGATGATGCCGGGGAAAAACGGGTACGAACTATGTGCCGCACTGAAACAGGATGAGCGCAGCAGCCATATCCCCATCATCATGCTGACCGCAAAGACCGACCAGGCCAGCCGTATCGAGGGCATTTCCATAGGTGCCGATGCCTATCTCGCAAAACCATTTGACAAAACAGAGCTACTGGCGCAGATCGGAAACCTGATCCGCACCAGGAAACAACTCCGCGAAAAGTATTCGAAGGAAAACCGCTGGCTGACCGACCGGTCCTCCCTGCCATCGATTGAACAGGATTTTCTCGACCGCGTGTACGGGGCAATTGACCGCCGGCTGGATGACGTGGGTTTCAGTGCGGAAGAACTGGGCCGCGAGATCAATCTTGGCCGCACCCAGCTGCACCGTAAACTGAAAGGCCTGATCGACCAGGGACCAGGTGACCTGATCCGGACCGTCCGCATGCAGCGCGCCCATGACCTGCTGGAAAAAAAGGTGGCCACAGTAGCAGAGGTCTCTTATATGGTCGGATATGGCAACCCCGCGAACTTCTCCACGAGTTTTGCAAGGCATTTTGGCTACCCGCCAAGTGAGACCGGAAAGCTGTCACGCAGCAAACAACCCTGACGCCGGCCGTCAACCCCGCACAAATCCAAACATCCCGTCACAAATCCAAAAGAGCTTGATTACCAATTAGTCAAGTGGTAAAAATCAAACAGATCCGCAACAGGATCAAATGCCTTTACGCGGTCCCGCAGATAGATTTGGTGAAAATTATCACCAATGAAAAAGTTCCTCATTTTAACCGCTGTTACTTTCCTGCTCGCCTCCTGCAGCAACAGCCCAAAGACAAACTTTCCAACATCCATCGTGGGTGAATGGGATTCCCATCTGGTCATCAATGGTAAACCGGATGTATTCCTGGCACGGTTTAAACCCAACGGCAGCTTCGATGCATTGAGCAACGGGAAACTGCTTTTAAGCGGGGAGTACCGGACCAGCGGCGATACAGTGTTTATGCGCGACGGCTTCTGCGATATGGCCTATGAAGGGGTGTACCGCTTCACTTTCCCCAATGATTCATTGCGTTTTGACCTGGTCGCCGACACCTGCCAGGGCAGGGTGCATGGATCTGACAAGGTAACCCTGGGCCGCGTATCATCCACGAAGTAAACCGGCCGGTTATGAAATACACTCTAGTGATTCTCTGCTTCGTGTTCATGGCAAGCGTGATGAACATGTTTTGCCAGCCGGGCAGCAGTCTGCCGGACGATGAAATTGCATTGGGTAAACAGCTGTTTTTCGATAGCATCCTCTCATCAACCGGCAACATCAGCTGTGCCAGTTGCCACCGACCCGAATTCGCTTTCGCCGATACGGCCAGGGTGAGCATTGGTGTGCATGGAAGACAGGGCGTCCGTAATACGCCATCTGCCATGAACCTGAACAGTGCCGCATTTTTTTTCTGGGATGGAAGGGCCACCACACTAGCAGAACAGGCATTGATCCCCATCAGCAATCCGGATGAGATGAACCTGCCTGTTGACAGTGCTGTATCCCGGCTGAACAACAGCCGTTATTACAAAGCCGCATTCCGGAAAATTTACAAGACCGCACCCTGTAGTGCCAATATCGGCAGTGCGCTGGCAGCATTCCAGGTTTCGATGGAAACCCTTGATACGCCGTTCGACGACTGGAAGGCGAACCAGAATGAAGACGCGGTGAGTGAATCAGTAAAACGGGGATTTGTACTTTTCAATGGCACTGCGAAATGTGTGCGTTGCCATTTCGGACCCGATTTCAGTAATACAGAATTCCGGAATATCGGGTTGTATAATGGCCGGGAACTCCGCGATAGCGGCCGTGCCGCCATCACCCGTAATCCCGCGGACCTTGGTAAATTCAAGATCGGGCCACTGAGGAACGTTGCGCTTACCGCGCCTTACATGCACAATGGCATGTTCAGTACGCTTCGAGCTGTGATCGACTACTATGACCAGCCGGATAACTTTGTAAAAGATGCGGTAAACAGGGACCCGTTGCTGGCTACACCACTGAATCTTTCGGATCAGGACAAGACCGACCTTGAAAATTTCCTGCGATCACTCACGGGTAAGTCGTTAGTTTCGTTATAACCACTACCACCACCCAGATCATCACCGGCAATGCCCACCATACAGATCGTTTCGTTTTGCGATCTACGTTTTTACTTTTGAGGGTAGCCACAAAACTCCAGGTCGTCACCGCAACTGTTCCGATCCCACCGATTGCCACAGGTATTTTACCAGAGGCTGATAGTGCTGTAAGCATGAATACAAGGTTCACAAGGGCCAGCACGCCCACATACCGCATCATCAGCGACTGGGGGTTTTTAGCGGTAACCGGACGGATTGATTCCAATGCAGCCGCAAGTTCATCATATCGCTCGATCTGCGAAGGGATCACAATCATGTCGACTGCATTTTTTCCCCGCACAATATATGACCCGTTCCGGTGGCGGAATATTTCCCTGATATCACTCGTGTAAATGGCCACAGTAGGGGTGTTTACCTGCTCCCTTGAAATCAGGTTATCCAATACTGTAAGCGTATAACTATCCATCAACGTTTTCTGGTGCCTGATCTTCCGGTAAATACCAACCCCGATAGAAATCGCAAATACCGGCAAAAGGATAAACAGCACATTTAGGTCGGAAGCCCCCCTTACACCGGAATTCACCCGGCTCATATAAACCCCGGCAGCGCAGGCAATAATAGTGATGGGCAGCGAGCGCCAGATCATTTTGTTCCTGATTTCCCTGAAGCCTTCATCAGTGATCCTGTATTCGGTCATATAGTCCGGGTGGTTGGTGGACCGGCAAAATAAGCAAAAAGCGGTTACAAGGATGCAGTATTGCTATCAGGTTTCCCTTGCGGAACCTGCAGAATGCAGTGCTGGTTGCCTGATGGAATACGCCTCTTTACTCCGTTTCCGATAAAGAGCCATATGCCTTGGAAATCAGCTCCGCTGTATTTCTTGCACTGTATTTTTCCTTGAGGTTTCTTTTATGCGTAATCACGGTTGTGACACTGATAAACAACACCTGTGCAATTTCCTTTGCACACAGCCCTTTTACCAGCAACGCCAGGATGTCCTTTTCCCGTCTTGTGGGACAAGGTTCGGGCACCGTGCATGGTGGCTTCAATGACACAGGGATCCCGCCCTGGGCCATCAACCCCTGATTCTCTGACTTTACAATACTGGCCACCAGCTCAGGGAAATTATCCACCAGGAAATTTACAAAACAAAATAGCTGGTCGTACTGCTTCGTCATCTCGTCGATCCGCTTCTCCAGTTTTTCAATTGACTCGGAGTTCCTGCGGTTGACGATGCGGTTACGTTTGATCAGCTCAACATTCCCGGGTGTATTCCCCTCATTGTATGCCTCACCTGAAACATTATCAGATTTCGGAAACCATTTCTGGTTGATGGCACTACTGATCCTTTCCAGCAAACCTGATTTGTCGGGTGTCATAGCGAAGAGGTTTATTTTTTTGCTGCCAGATCAAAACCCTTGGCTTTCATTCAGGGAGGATCTATGGTGGAGGTTGCGTGGAGACTTGGGCGACTAAAGTAGGATAATTCATCCTAAGAAAAAGAAAAGGTGCATAAAATAGTCAGAAATGAGGAGGTATTATTATCCACTACCACAAAGCGGGTACACCGCTCTGGGCCTGAATTTACGAACTAATGAGGATTGTCTGGAGGCATGTGTCAATCTACATTTGATAGCCGGAACAAACACAGATCCTGCCAGGCCAACCACCCAGGCAGGTCACCAGGATTTCTGTCATCTGCAAAAATTCATGTGAATGCCTAAACATGACCAGCTTGAAATCCTGAGATCCATGTTGGACAGTCTGAAATCGGGCAACCCTGATTTAAAACAGATGATCGGGCAGATGTCACAACACCGTTTGGAAACAAAAAGGGATGCAGCGATAAGCAGTGAGGTAATCCGGCGGCTAAGGATCCAGAATAAAAAACTGCAGCATCAGATCCTGGTCCTGAAAGACCGGTTGAAAGAAAAAACAGCCCGGACAAACAACCTGGCCACCCAAATCAGCGAACTTATCCGGTTGCGCAATATCCTTTCAGCAGCGTTGGGAAGTTGCAGTAGCTGCTGGGGCGAAAACCAGCAATGCCCGGATTGCTCGGGCAACGGGTCCGCCGGCTGGCGCCCGGTCAACAAGCGTTTATTTAATATCCATGTCCTGCCGATTGTAGTAAAATTATATGGTTTGAAAAAATGACTTCATGATTGACCTCGTACTACTGCTGCTTAAAAATGAACTCACCAGTTTCCTGGCGGATATCGATCCGGCCAGTGTAGTAATTGACAATATCGGATTACTGGAAACACCGACCGGCAGCACGCTCTCGGAAAACATCGTCATCACACTGGTAAATATCGAGGAAGAAAGTACCCTCAAAAACCAGCCGGCACTGCGACGCCCGTTCAATGGCAGCGCCACTTATGAGAACCCGCCTGTGTACCTGAACCTGTACATCCTGTTTACCTGCAATTATTCCGGAGATCGCTACCAGCTTGCCCTACGGCGCCTGAGTCATGTAATCCGGTTTGTCCAGGGACGCACATCCTTCTCCTCTGCATCCTCCGTGACCGGCGGAAGCCTGGATTTTACAAGGCTGGGAATCGCAGAATTGAAATTCACACTTGAACTGTACACGCTCACATTCGAACAGATCAATCATTTGTGGGGATCACTGGGTGGACGGCAGGCCCCTTTCGCCATGTATAAGATGAGGCTGACTGTTATAAGCAATTATGCTACGATCCGCACCGTGCCGGTGATCGAAGAAATCAACAAAACACTGACCCCCGTAACCTGATACCATGGATCTTCTATACAAAACACTATTTGAAATAAAACTGCTGAACGAATACTTCGTCACCGAAGAAGATGGCGCCAGCCTGCTGGACGAACCGGATCATTTCCAAAGACTGGACCGCCTGCAGGAGGCCTTTGCACTGGACAGGGAAACAATGAATCGGGATATTGAGTTCAGGTTCCCGGATACCCTGGCAGAGGAGTACGAACGCGCCGGCTTTAAACTGTTGCCCTCCTATTCGGGATGCCGGGTATTACTGAGGGTCGCACGGGTCACTCTTCCCGATGGATCGGAAGTGTTTAAACCATTGTTTCTGATGCCCCCTTCACAAGGGATTTTTATCGCCATGGAAAAGAAAAATAACCTGCCTGATACCTACTCAAACGGCCGGCTGCGCGCAGCCACCCCGGCAGTGTATATTTTTTCAAATGAAGACCTTGGCACTACACGCCGGTTTCCCTTCCTGGTAAACACCGTCACCACTTTCAGTAACACCACCATCTACGAACAGGGTGAATTATCCACCGATGCAGGCGGTTTGCTGCATGCAAACTATTATGATGGAAACGGCAACCCTGTGCTGCTGGAAATAAAAACCGCTGTAAAGGATTTCGCCAATGAAAATGACCGCATGCTGGTACCCTTGGCTTTCCGGTTCAGCGTGCAACACCCCTTTCCCGTAAATCAACTGGAGGCCGTACTCAAAGACGAATCAGATAACATTATCAGGCAACTTACTTTCACCGCACCCGATCCGATTACAAATGTCCAGCTCGATTTTACAGGTAATGCAGCACAACTAAGTCAGTTTGTCCCATTCAAACTGACCGTCACCGGCGACAACGGGTTTATCTATACAAAACAGGTCATTTTCAGCAACACCCTTTATTCGTCGGCCAACTGGGGTCTCATCCACCTCAAACCATTGGTCACCGACGCGGCATTCAACCTGGTTGCCCCGGACGGTTTCCTTGTCAGGCGCCGCGACGCAGCGGGCATCTGGACCGACGCCCCAGTATTCGAGATACCGGTGAAAAGCAGGCTTGCACACTTCCGCTACCTGAATAACCGGGGAAAGAAATTGCTGCTGGAACCAGGCCTCGTAACCTATCTCCAGCCGGAAAACGGGGCTTTGATTTCCCTGAAACCTGTTTCACTGGCAAGGAATTATTTTCCGCTGACCGACATCGCCGGCACAAGCACACGCTACCTGCCAAACCCCGGCACGGGCGACATTAAACTGGACCGCAAACATCGAATCTATTTTGACCTGTACGTACCGGAAGCGGAACTGTTCCCGGTGCAACATTAATCCCGATTAACTGAACATAACATAAAGCATATGGCAACAGACTACAAAACCCCGGGCGTCTATATCGAGGAAATACCCCACCTCCCTCCTTCAATTGCATCGGTTGAAACCGCAATTCCCGCCTTTATCGGCTACACCGAAAAAGCACAGTGGAAGGAGAAAGACGACCTTTTCGAGAAACCCTGGCGGATCTCGTCGCTGCTGGAGTATGAGCAATACTACGGATATCCCGATCCCGAAAAAGCAGACGCACTCTTTGTAGTGTTCAGCGCTGAAGGGGTCAATGGCCGGGTGGATGAAACCAAACGATCGAAATTCCTGATGCATTACTCTATGCAGATGTTTTTCGCCAACGGCGGAGGCCCGTGCTGGATCGTGTCAGTTGGTGGCTACACAGCTGGCCTGGACCAGCAGCAACTGCTGAAAGGACTGGCAGAAGTAGAGAAGATTGACGAAGTCACGCTGCTGCTTTTTCCGGATGCACTGAACCTGCCAAGTGCATCGGCCTATTATGATGTGCATACAAAAGCGATACTGCAATGCAAACTGCTGAAGGACCGCTTCGTAATCATGGATGTATTCCATGATGCGGCAAACCTGAAGAACTGGCAGCTGGACATATTTGTGGAAGGTGACACCACGAAGGGCCTGCGCAATATTGTATCCGGCACGACGGATGAATTGAAATACGCGGCGGTGTATTTCCCAAAACTTTATACCAACGTCGATTACAATTATAAAACAAACCCCGCGGACCAGGCAAAAGACAATGATGCCGCAATCAAACTGGTCAACGGACCGGCAGGCACAGCCACGCTCGCGGATCTTATCGCGGGTAACAACCAGCTTTACTTCCAGGGCAAAGCGGCTGTGGCAGAAATCCAGATGCTGTTACCTGCATCACCTGCCATAGCCGGAATCTATGCACAGGTCGATAATTCAAGGGGAGTATGGAAAGCACCGGCAAATGTGAATGTGGTCAACGCCATCCGCCCGGAATACCTGATCACACACCAGGAACAGATGGGATTGAATGTCGACACCACCGCCGGCAAGTCCGTCAACGTGATACGGGCATTCCCTGGTCGCGGCCCCGCTATCGTATGGGGCGCACGTACACTCGCGGGCAACGATAACGAATGGCGTTATGTACCGGTCCGCCGTTTCTTCAACATGGTGGAGGAATCCATCGAGAATGCAGTCAACCAGTTTGTATTCGAACCCAACGACGAAAACACATGGGTCCGCGTAAAAGCAATGATCCAGATTTACCTCGAACGGATCTGGCGGGATGGCGCATTGATGGGAGCCACCGCACAGGAAGCCTTCTTTGTCCATATCGGACTTGGGCAGACCATGACCGAAGTGGACATCTGGGAAGGAAGGATGATCATCCAGATCGGAATCGCGGCAGTACGCCCTGCTGAATTCATCATCCTGCGGTTCATGCATAAAATGCTGGCAGAATCATAATGGATAGCAAAAAACATATTCCCCGGAACTAAAAACAGTTGTTATGTCAAATCCTTCATACTCCCACGGCCAGTCAAAGGCCCCTGATAAAAACCAGCGGGACGACCTGCCGGTGATCACAACCATAAAAAAGAAAAAAGCAGAGTACTGCAAAACCATAAAGGTCAAACTTGGCGATCTCCGGAAAAGCGAAGAGGACCAGCACGGACTATCTATCATATATGAGCACTGGAAATGCCGGTTTACCCGAACGGAGAAAAATTACCAGATGTACCGCAATCTCAAGCTGGTTGTAGGTTTTGAACTGACGAAAACATCGGAAAAAATCACGGAAAGCATCACGGGTTTTGAGAAGGACAATACCACTCTTGCCACAGCACTGACCGACCTGGTAAAACTTCTCAAAACAGCAAAAGGAAAGTTTTCTGAGCTCCGGGACAGCGCCAATAAACTGGAAGCCTGCTCCAATGACCGCTGCAACCGCACCCAGATGATGTTGCTGACGGGTGAGAAGTATGATGACTGTGATGATAAAAAAGAACCCTGCAAACGCCCGCCCGACTGCGAGAATGCAAAAGAACTGCTGGAGTACCTGATCAAACACCCCGCACAGCTGAGCAAACAGGTGGATATCGTACTGAACTCCGCTGCAGACACCGTGGGAATTCAGACATTCTCCAATATAAGCGCGCTGGCAAAGGATTTCCTGCCCGGAGTCACAAAGGGGGCAAAGGATTTCGACGACTTCCTCACCGAACGCACCACCGCAGGAGCCACTGATCTTGGCACGGCTTACATCAGTATGTCATCGGCAATCAAAGACCTTGTATCTGCCGACTACCTGCTCTACAATGACAGGGTAAACCTCGATGTGGCAAACAGTGTGAAAGACTTCCTCTGTAACCCCGATTGCGACTGCGTTTGCGAAGGTGATGGAAAACTGGAAAAATGTAAATGTGATATCTGTGATATCTGCCATGAGGTCACCACCATTTACTACAGGGACCCCGACAACAACGATAAAAAAGCGGATTAGCGGAAACCTTATTGTCAACACACAAAATCGTTTATCATGTTACATTATAAAAAACTGGAAAAGACTGATCACCTGCTCGCCTGCTGCGATCCGGATCCCAACCCCAATGACCCGGGCAGCGGTGATTGCTGTTATGATAACTGGACAACCGACCTGACGGAAATAACCAGCCGGCTCAAATGCGCTACTTCAGTAGCCAGCCACAAACAAAAACATTTCGACAGCATCGGCATCTGGTACGGCGTACTGAAAACCTGGTGTGACGAATGGGAGATCGCCGACCAGCGGGCAGACACGCTTTGCCGGAGCCTGGAACTCTTTATCAGGCACCTGCAGAAGGTCTGTACCATCACGGAAAAAACGGTAAAGGCAATCGAAATCCTGTTCTGCATGATCCGCGAACTCTACACTGAAGTGGATATACTCAAGGAAAAATATGATGAACTGTACAAGTGCATCAAATGCCTCAAACAACCGGAACTGGAAACAGGTGGTATCCGTGAATGCCTCGATGTTTATGGTGTGAAACTCGATGCAGTGATCGCCGGTCGTGATGAGATCATCGCAAAGGTTGTACTGGCAATCGACCTCGCCTACGATATGCATGACAGTATCTGTGATAAATACGGACTGAAGGGCATCCTGAAGTACTGGAAAAATATCCTGAACTGTGAGTGCGAAGATCGTGACGATGATAAAAAAGGACCGAAGGAACCGCATTGTGATGAACACGGTGATTACCACTGCCAGATCTGGCCGGTGATCAGCTTCCCGATAGAACGCGACCATTACCTCCGGCACCTGCGTGACCAGCGCGACGAAGCCAAAGCACGCATGTCGGTACTCAAAAAGGAAACAGATGAAGCCAACCAGGAAAAATCGGCATTGCAGGCAGCCAGGGACGGCCTGACCAATGCCATCCAGTCGGTGGACAGTACCGGAAAATGTAAATGATTTTTTTAACCAGGTTTAATACTCCCCAATATGGCAGACAATCCTAAAAAAAATTACCCGCTTCCCAAATTCCATTTCCAGCTGGATTGGGGTGGCACAAGGGTCGGATTTACCGAAGTATCCGGGCTTGACTTTGAAACGCAGCCAATTGAATACCGTGAAGGGCACAGCAAGACCTATCATAAAAGCAAACAGCCCGGTCTCACAAAATACAGTGATATCGTGCTCAAGCGTGGGTCATTCGTGGGCGACTTTGAGTTCTTTGAACAATGGAAGAAAACATTCCTGTTCCAGGAAGGCAAGGAAAAGTTCCGTCGCGATGTCACCATCAAGCTGCTGGACGAGGAACACAAACCGGTAATCACCTGGAAAGTAACCAAGGCCTGGCCAACCAAAGTTTCTTCCTCCGAACTCAAGGCCGATGGCAACGAAGTGGCAATTGAAACCCTGACGCTGACACATGAAGGTTTGTCGATTGTAGAAGCTAAATAAACAGCCCGCATGGCAATACAAACCTACCAGACAGTCAATTTCCATTTCCGGGTTGATTTCAATTTCGATAAGGATGCAGATATCGGGTTCCAGTCAGTAACCGGTCTCGATTCCACGCTCGAAACAGAGTCGGTGAAAGAAGGCGGGGAAAACCGGTTTACCCATGTGGTGCCCGTACGCCGGAAATACGGGCCACTGCTGCTTAAACGGGGACTGGTCAAACCGGATAATTCCAAGATCACCAAATGGCTGAAAAAAGTGTTTGACCAGGAGATCGTGGAACCCAGGGATTCGGTAACCATCATCCTGCTGAATGAAGAACACAAGCCACTGATGCACTGGCGGATCAACAATGTATGGCCCATCAGCTGGAAAATCGGGGAACTGAACGCGGAACAGGGCTCCGTGCTGATTGAAACACTTGAACTGAATTACAACCGTCTTTCATTCGAAAACCTGTAAACGATGCCGATAGAAATACGAGAACTCGTCATAAAAGCAACCGTTGTCCAGGACACCGCACCAGGCGCTGGCCAGGGCAGCGGCGGCTCTGCCAACGATGTGAGTCCGAATGAGGAAATCATCAATACCTGCCTGGATAAACTCAACCAGATACAGAAAGATAAAAAAGAACGGTAATGGACAAACTGGTTATACAGTCATATGATAAAAACGACTTCCAGAAGGAAGACAAATCGAAACGTTTCATCGCACCGATCAACCCGGAAACCTACTCCAAGAATTTCAAGATCGAACTCGAGAAAAAACGTGCGCATGGACGCAGTGGCACGGATCCCCGGTATATCTCCACCGAACCGGAAGAAATGAAACTCGAATTCCTGCTCGATGGCACCAGGACCATGGAGGGTTATGTGGAAGAATACAAAAACCTGCCAGTTGAAAAACAACTCCAGAAATTCCTCAACTGTGCGTACAATATGGATGGGGAAATCCACCGCCCAAGATTCCTGAACATTCTCTGGGGAAAAGAATACCTCAATTTCCATTGTGTGCTCTCGAGCGTGGAAATCAACCATACGCTCTTCGACCACGAGGGAAAGCCATTGCGGCTGAAGATTGCCGCAACCTTCATGAATTATAAAAGATCGGAAGAACAGGTGATGGAACAGCGGAAAAGTTCGCCGGACCTCACCCACCGGTTCAAGGTCAGGCAGGGCGACCGGCTTGACCTGATGACCTACGAGGTTTATGATGACCCGAAATACCTGACGCAGGTAGCCAGGCTGAATGGGTTGAACAGCCTTCGTTACCTGCCTGTGGGTACTGATCTTTCATTTCCCCCCTTTGATAAATCTGACGACTAATGGGACAAAACGCAACAGGCACAGCACCACACGGTGTGGCAACATTTGAAATAATGGTGGACAACAAACCAGTTGATCCCTCCTTCCAGGTGCTATCGGTGGCCATCATGAAAGAGATCAACCGGGTGCCCGCAGCAAGGATCGTGATCCGCGATGGTGATGCCGCCAGCCAGACGTTTGCAATAAGCAGCAGGGATTTTTTTATCCCGGGAAAAAAGATCAGTATCAAAATCGGCAACGACTCCACCAACAAACAGGCATTTGCGGGAATCATTATCAAACACGCCATTAAAATCCGTGAAAACGGAAGCGGTGAACTGCAGGTGGAATGCCGTGACGCAGCCGTAATGATGACCCTTGGCCGGCACAGCCGTTATTTCCAGGACATAAAAGACAACCAGGTTTTTGACGAACTGATCAGCGAGTACCCTGCATTAAAGGGCGAAGCAGGAAAAACAACATTACAACATAAACAGATCGTGCAGCATCATATCTCCGACTGGGATTTTATGTTGCTGCGCGCTGAGGCAAATGGTATGCTGGTAAATGTAAATGACGGCACTGTAAAAATATCAATGCCCGACACCAGCACAAAACCCACTATGAAAATTTCGTTCGGCACATCAGTTCTCGAATTCGAAGCAGAGATGGATGCCCGGAGCCAGTGGGGCAAGGTCGTGGCGAACTCATGGGATTACAGCAGCCAGGTCTTGTTCGACTCGGATATCAGTTCGGCCCCGGTCAGGGAGCCGGGTAATATTTCTGGTGAAGACCTTGCCCGCCAGATAAAGCAGAAGGACTACCAGCTGCACCACAGCGGCTACCTGCAGGAACAGGAACTGCAGGATTGGGCACAGGGTGTGATGCAACGCAGCCGGCTTGCAAAAATCAGGGGCCGTGCAAAAGTGACTGGCACCAGCGACGTAAAGACGGGTGATATGGTTACGCTCGCGGGAGTTGGCGATCGCTTCAACGGCAACGCCTATGTAACGGCGGTAAAACATGAATTGGGCAATGGGATGTGGGACACACATATCCAGTTTGGTCTCGATCCGGAAACCTATGCTTCGAAATATGCAGCGGATCTCGACGACAAACTTTCTGCGGGCCTGGTGGGTTCGATCCATGGCCTGCAGATTGGCAAGGTGGTACAACTGCAGAATGATCCGGATGGGGAAAACAGGATTCTTGTGAAAGTGCCTACCCTTGACAATACCGGCCGCGGGATCTGGACAAGGGTAGCCAGTCCCGATGCAGGTAACAACCGGGGCGCCGTATTCCTGCCGGAGATCAATGATGAGGTCATCATCGGATTTATCAATGCTGATCCACGGCACGCAGTGATGCTTGGAATGCTGCATAGCAGCGCACTGCCCTCCCCGTTAAAGGCGGAGGACGTGAATAATACCAAGGGCTTTACTACCAGGAGTAAAATGCATGTCCTCTTTAATGATGACACCAAAACGATCACGATCGATACCCCGAATGCAAATAAAATCGTGATCAGTGAACAAGGTACCAATATCGAGATCAAAGACCAGAACAGTAATAAAATAACCATGGACTCATCCGGGATCAAAGTGGAAAGCCCCCTGAATATCGACTTGAAAGCCGGTGCCAACCTGAGTCTCTCTGCTGGCGCAACGCTGGCGATAGGGGGTGTATCCGTTTCTGTAAAAGCAGATGGTACGATTGGTTTCAGCGGTGCCTCGGCAAAACTGGCAGCACAGGGCATCACGGAGATCACGGGTTCAATGGTAAAAATAAATTAAACGCCATGCCTTCAGCTGCAAGGATAACTGATATGCATACCTGCCCGCTGGCAACACCGAATCCGCATATCGGCGGACCGATCAGCGGACCATCAGTGACAAATGTCCTGATTGGCGGGTTGCCCGCTGCTGTATTGGGGGACATCTGCATCTGCGCCGGTCCGCCGGATGCAGTAGTCAGGGGCAGCAGTTCGGTATTCATCGGCGGCCGGCCCGCAGCCAGGCAATTTGACTCCACCGCCCATGGCGGGATCATTTCGGTAGGATTTCCCACGGTGCAGATCGGGGGCTAAAAAAACAATATGGAAAAGTTCAATTCATTTCTTGGAACAGGCTGGGCATTCCCTCCGCAATTTGACCGCCAGACCAGAGCGGTGAAACTGGTGAGTGACGAACAGGACATCCGGGAAAGTCTGCGCATCCTGCTTTCAACCAGTGTGGGTGAGCGGGTCATGCAACCAAGGTATGGATGCAACCTGACAGACTACCTGTTTGAACCACTAAGCAGCACCACCATCGGGTTTATCAAAAACCTGGTGACAAATGCAATCCTGTATTATGAACCACGGATCATTACCGAATCGGTGGAAGTGACCGCCGACGAGTCGTTCGATCTCCTGGAGGGACGTTTTACCATATCGGTTGAATACACAATTCCGGGTACCAACTCGCGGTTCAATTTTGTATACGATTATTATAAAAATGAAGCGATGAACGTTTTGTAATCTGTTTTTTATGCATGACTGCCAGAATCTTACCCATCCTTTCCTGAATGATCCGGGCGTCAGCCAGGCCCAGCGTGCTATGAAAGAATTGCTGGAGGATATGCCGTCCATCGACGGCCGTTCACTGGCCGACCTCCTGCAGTATTTCGTACAGCTCTCGGGCAGCATCAATTTTTATGACGAAGACCTGGGCACCACCGACTGGCGTGAATTTTTTAATGGCAGCCTTCCGTTCCAGCTCGCAGCAATGTCAAAAACGCAGCCGGCCATGATCAGGAGCCGGTTTGACGGGTATGACACGAAATTCGCAAAGAACCCATCTGCAGCCGGCCTCCAGCTGAACCTGTCTTATGCCTATAGCCATACCATCCGCAGGATCGATCAGTGGCACAGGCAACTGGCAGGCAGCAAACTTTCCAGTGAACTGGTCCTGACCAAACTTATCCGCAACAAACTCCGGCAACCACTCCGGAAATTTATCGGTCTTTATAATGCAGGTGTTAAATATTACAATATCCGTAAACTGGATTTTTCCGGCCTGGCTCCGGTCTGGGAACTTAAGCCGGCCGAACTGCATACAGTCGACAACAGTTTCCTGGCAGCGGGGTTCAGCGACCGGAAACGGCTGCTGGCGCTTGAACGCAAACTCAATTCGCTGTTTCCCCTGCTCTCTGAATCACTGGGCATGCTCACACTCGCAGCCGAAAAAGAATTACCGGGAAGCCTCTTACCAACTTCTGTGGAACTGAGCGAAAAACACACTCCCCACCTGGCACTGGTTTTTGTGTTTATAAAAATGTTCCAGCAACTCCAGACTAACCTGAATGGCTTCACGCGGAAACACCTTGATTTTTTTTACAGGGATGTATTACGCCTCAAGCCAAAAGCTGCGGACGGTGACAGGGTTCATATCCTGTTTGAACTGCAAAACCAGTTGCAGAACCACCTCATTGCCAAAGGCAGCGGGTTGAAGGCGGGGAAGGATGACAACAAAATGGAAATGGTCTTCGCGGTGGATGACGACCTGGTGGTAAACCGCACCACCGTAAAGGAAGTCCGCAGCCTTTACCTGAACAACCAGTCGGTGCAGGGTACCAGCTACCTTGAAGGGGTATACATGGCACCAAACGCACAGATGGCGGATGGTCTGGACAAGCCATTCAGGGAACCACCAACCGATTATCCCACACTCGGGAGCAACACCAGCAAATACCTCCGCCCGGGCACAGATACTTTTTCACCCTACCCTGGCGCCCGTCTTGGATTTGCCATGGCATCAACCGTGCTTCTGCTGAATGAAGGGAAACGCACGGTCAATATCACCCTGGCCTGCCAGCTCTTTGACCCGACCATTGATGCCGTTGAAAATATCTGCAGGCCGGGCGATGATGTGGGGAAATACCCCGGGGGGGGTTATTCCACATCAGCCATTTTCAACAAAATAAAAAAACTCATCCAAAAATATTATGTGTTTATCAGCATGGAACTGGTTGCAGCCGCTGAAGAAAAAGGAATCAGCAGGGAGACCATCCGGTTGCTCAAAGATAAGTTCCTGGCGGATGGATCGAAGACAACCTGCGGGGTTGAAGAACCCATTTATACAGACCATCAATCCGTCACCTATGAAAAATGGTGGAGTGATTTTTATAATGCTGTTATCCCTGCAGAGAAGGAAGTAATTGATACTTTATTTCCAAAAACCCGCGTGCTGAAAATAGCCTTCAGCGGGGCAAAGGAATGGATTGAACCAACAAGGGTGAAAAGGATGCGGTTTACTTCACTGGTAACCAGCGGCAATAAGATGACTTTCGCAATTAAACTTAAATGCGTGCTGGACGCCGGTAAGCCCGCCCTGACCTGGTATGATAAACTGGCGCTGGGGGAAGACCTGCAGACCAGTCTGCCGGTTGCGCGATTGCTGCTCGACGACCGGATCAAAATCCGCCGCGGGATTGATCTCAACCCGGTGGGATGTTGCCTTGACCGGGAAATCGACAACGGGAAGATTCCGCTGTCATTTTATTATTTCATGCGCAACCTGAAGGTGATAGAAAAATCGGATCCTGATACAGCCGGGAATACGTTTACCTCAGGTATCGACGTAAAGGTCTGCGGACTGAAAAATGTGATCGTGCAGAACACGGAAAATGTGATGGATGTAAACAGTCCAATGTTCCCCTTTGGCACCATACCCCGGATTAACAACGATTTCTATATCGGCAGCAAGGAAATTTTCTGCAAGAAATGGCAGGAGGTTTCGGTGAACCTGCTGTGGAAAGATAAACCAATGAACCTGCAGGACTGTTACCACGGGTACGAGGACAATACGCTGAACATCACAAAGGATGATTTTGCGGAAAAGAAATTCCGTTTTGATTCAGCTGTTCTCAGCAACCGAAGCTGGTTTGAAAATAACAATGAACGTGTCCTGTTCCGGACCGACCATAACCATTTCTGCCTGGATTATCCATTTGTGTCCGGTCTCTGTGGTGATCCAACCGATATGTTCCGGGCCGATGGATGGGTTAAAAGGTCCTGTGTGAAATGGCAGTATATCAACCATGAATGCCTCGCCGCAACCGCACTGAACCCCGACGGCACTATAAATCCGGCTGTTATCGCCGGGGAAATCATGTTGCCGAATGCATTCAAACCGATCTTTATCGATACCACTCCCGCTGATGATTTTATCGATTACAGCTGCGTGGTGGAAGCGCCCTATACCTATACGTTTACGAATACTGATTTCGGGACCTTCCAGGCAACAAACAAAGACGCAACATTTTTTGTCCATGAAAATTACTCCGTTAATGCATCCGATGGTTTCCTTCGGTTGCGGTTGCAGGGGCAGGACTTCCAGCACGACCGGTACTCCTATGTACTGACGCGGCAGATGCTTGCGTTGGGAAATTTTCCAAGGGTGTATGTAGGGCCGGTGTATGATGGGTACAATCCACTGGGTACAATGGTACTACCGGTCATGTCATTCGATGATTTGTTCAAGGCAGTGGAAGATGCGTTGAAACTCACACAGTCAGCGAACCCCCGGTTGAAAACCTTGTTTGACCAGCTCAGGGGAGCGGCCACCTATCCTCCATTTGCTGCGATGAATATCAATCTGACCGAGAACCAGGCAAAGAATGCGCTTGGCAACCCGCTGCCCCAGACCCTTGCTGACGCCAATACGGATATCCCGCCGGCAACACCACTACCCTCGTCCGCAGCAGTTCCGTTTTTTGATGACCGGAGCATCGACAAGATCATCAAATTCTTGGAAGACGGGATCCTTGTTCCAACCAATGAAAAAATCAACAACACAAAGGAAATCCGGGTAGTCATTCCAAAGCCGCCTTATGCCCTGCAGATCAAGACCCTTTCCCTGGATTACACTGCCACCGCGGGTCTGGAGGATATCGACCTGATTCATCTCTATCCATTCGCGGGTACCAATAAAAAAGAAGAAATCAGGTTACAGCCCACTCTCTTCCCTTCGTTCTGCGATGAAGGCACGCTGTTTATCGGACTGGAATCACTGGTGCCTGGTGAAAACCTGAATATATTATTCCAGCTCGCGGAAGCAACCTCCGATTCGGAATCCGATCCCGAAGACGTGCACTGGCACTCGTTACAGGCAGACCAGTGGAAGCCATTGAGACCGGGATTCGAAGTGCTGGATGATGGTACGGAAAACCTGACGAGCACAGGGATCATAAAGTTTTCACTACCGGAAACAATGACTGATAAAAACAGCATCATGCCGCGCGGAATTTTCTGGATCAAGGCAACGATTCCGAAAAACAGTGGTGCCGTGAGTGAAACAACAGGCATCTTTGCGCAGGCCGTATCGGCAGGTTTTGTCAACCGTGAGGGACACGACCAGCTGCGGCTCGGAAGGCCATTGCCCAGTGATACCGTAAATAAATTGCTGGTGCCTGATTCAGGGATCAAGGCACTGAAACAGCCCTATGCATCATTTGGCGGCACAGAACCGGAAGCCCAGCAACAGTATTATACCCGGGTGAGCGAATTGCTGCGTCACAAGGGTCGCGCCATCCAGAAGTTCGATTACGAACGGATTGCCCTCGAAGCGTTCCCGCAGGTGTTCAAGGCAAAATGTATCAACCACAGTTTTGCATTGAATGCAAAAAGATATACCAATGATTTCCCCATCGCACCTGGATATGTCACACTCGCGGTAATACCCGATCTCAACCGCCTGAAAGCAGGTAATTCTTTTGAACCAAAAGCCCCGGTAAGCCTGCTGGTAAAAATTGAAGACTTCCTGCGGCAGCGGACATCACCCTTTGTGCGGTTCCGCGTGATGAACCCACGGTATGAGCCTGTCCATTTCTCCATAACAGTAAAACTGCTGAAAGGAAAAGACAAGGTTTTTTTCCGCGAACAACTCCGTCTGGATATCCGCACGTTTATGGCTCCATGGGCAATCGGGGAGTTTTACAAACTGACGTTTGGCCAGTGTGTGAATCGTTCGCAGATCATTGAGTTTATCGAAACGCGCGATTATGTTGATTTTATACTGGAACTGAAAATGCATGATGAACAGGATAGAACACCGGAGTGTGAACAGCCTTTTGAGATCTGCCCGGTCAGTCCGCGGTCGATCCTCATCGCCGGCGATGTGGATGTGTGCATTGCTGAAAATGAATGTGAACACTGGGGCAGGGAACAATGCAAAAATCCGGCGGTACCCATTATAGATTACTGCAAATAGCAAAAAGGAATTCAGGTATGGCAGAACTTACACCAGACAGGACAATCAAACGCACCGACTCGCCGGCAGACGGGGATCTGGATTTCACCAGGCTCCGGGATGAGTCCATTGAATACCTCGGAAAACTCTCGGGCAAAATCTGGACTGACCATAACCTGCATGATCCCGGCATCACTACGATCGAGATGTTGTGTTACGCACTGCTTGACCTGGGTTACCGTACCAGTTTTCCGGCCGTGGACATTTTTGCGCGTAATCCGGAAAACCAGGGGGAAGATGATAATTTCCAGACAGCATCCATGTTGCTGACCTGTAACCCACTGACCATAACTGATTACCGGAAACTGCTTGTGGATGTGGAAGGCGTTCGCAACGCATGGCTGGAAGCGGCTTCGGATGTGAAAGACCTTTGCCGCAGGGAGAAAGACAATGATAACAGGAACGGGATAGATTGCAAAACTTTCCTCAATGGCCTTTATCATGTATACATCGAGCTGGAAGAGGATAAAACTGATCCCGAAGAAAAAGCTGATCATGAAAATGAAATGCTTGAGCGTATAAAGAATGTGCTGATGTCACACCGCAACCTCTGCGAGGATGTGGCAGATATCCACCTGCTGTGCAAACTGGATCTTGGGATCTGTGCGGATATTGAACTGGAAAGCGGCGTGGATCCGGAAACAGTTTACAAGGATCTGGTCACCTCCCTTCAGGACTTCCTCGATCCCTCACCGAAATTTTACACCCTGCCAGAAATGCTTGATAAGGAGGTGTCCATGGATGAGATTTATTCAGGAAGGCCCTACAACCTCACAAGCAGTCATGGTTTTACCGACACCGCAGAGCTGGAAAAAATCGTGTTGAAGAAAGAGGTCCACCTTTCGGACATCTATGCCTTGCTGACCGGCATCCCAGGCATCCGCACCGTGCGCAGGCTGAAACTGAACAGGTGCCTGGGAGGACAACGCCAGGTGCTGACCGGATGGAAATATCTTTTACCCGAAAATCATATCCCGGTCTTTTCGGTCGGCTGCTCGACCATTTCATTTTACCAGGATGGCAAAACGGTGAAGAGCAATTTTGCCGGACTCGCCGAATATTTCGAACTACGTTTTTCAGGAGCAGGCAAATTATTATTTACCGGGAGGTTTCCGTATCTCGACGCAGAAATACCAAAAGGAAACTATCGCAGGAATATCGAAGAGTATTATTCAATACAGCACGAGTTTCCCCGTGTATATGGTATCGGTGAAGGGGGATTGCCTTCCGACGCGCCGGCGCGACGCCAGGCACAGGCCTTGCAGTTCAAAGGCTACCTCCTGTTCTTTGACCAGCTGCTGGCCAACTACCTGATGCAGCTGAAAAACACGAGGTCACTGTTTTCGTTTACCACGCCCGCTGGCAGTCACTCAACCTACTTCCCGCAGCATCCTGCCTCCGTGCCGGAACTGGACAAGCTGCTGCGTTTCGGGGAAACAGGTAGTAGTCCGGCCCAACTGGTTAAACCTGTTGGTAAATCAACGCTCATGGCTGTATTGGAACAGTCGCCTTTAAATACCAGTGCCGTGGAATCGGTCATGGACCCATTCTACTTCGATACTGAAGCCGAACGGGAAACCGGCATCGCGCAACTGGTGGAGGATTTCCAGGAGGGAAATGTGTTGAGCGGGACCATCACTACGGCGCAATCCGATTCTTATTTTTATTTCTCCAGCTTTTCGGACAACTGGGCCATTGTAAGCAAACGGTACAGCGACGGGCAGGTGATGCAGAAGGACCTGTCTGCATTGCTATACCTCGCGGGCAGCCCGGCCAATTACCGGAATGAACTTTCTCCATCGGGTGACGGATATACATTTTCGGTTCATTCCGGTTCGGCCGGTTACCTCGGCTATCTCGGCCGGATAACCGAAGACGAGGAATTATACCGTGAGCGACGTACCGGATTTGTGGATCACCTGCTGTCAAGATTCTCGGAAACGTTTACTGATTTTGCCCTGTTATCATTTGCCAACAGTAATCCTGCGGAGCTCAAAGACCGCACTATAAAAGGAAAAGAAACACTGTTGTCACAATATGGCCTGAGCAGCAGCAACCGCGGGAAAGCTTTTGATTACCTCGGCCACAGGACGGCGGTCTCCGGATTTGAAACGCGCGTCAAACTGCTTGCAGGTATGGACGATTGTCCATCTGCCGATCTCTGCAATTTTGTGGTGGATGAGTTTGAAGAACAGTTCGTCATTTATGCCGCAGCAGGCCAGGACCTATCGTTCGTATCCGACGATAAGTTTTACTCCGCAACACAGGCACAACTCGCCGTGCGTGCGATGTTCAACGAAATGCAATTCCTGGATTCCTATGAAATATCCCATGACCGGAATCACGACCAGTACGGGATCAATATCCGTTTTGGTACGGGAAAGCTTGCGAGGGTCCAGGGGATCTCCTCATCGGATTTTGACATCACCAACAGGATCCGGAAAAGCCTTCACCGCCTGGTTTCCCGCCGGCCATCAGAGACACAGGTCTTTACCAGTCAGTTTGTCTTCCGGCTGGACATCGGACACCAGGGCGCGGTTGTCGGATCGTCGAAAGAATATTTTAACGATGAAAAAAATGCAGCAGACCGGCTTGCGGATCCCGGACAGGTACTGTCGGATCCTGCCCAATGGAATGTGCTGGCCGATGAAGCCAGACTGCCGGAGAGGATTTATATTGACCGGCGGAATACAGGTGAACCTTCCTTTATCGACCTGGCTGCTTTTAAAATTGACATCGATAATTCCATCCTGGGGAAACCGGGGAAATACAGTTTTGAAGCACTGGATACCGAACACCAATTCAAGATCGTGTCATCGGATGAATTCGATTCAGCCGAAACTGCCGAACTGGCCGCGCATCAGTTCCTGACCGACCTCTCCAGCCAGGATCGCTACACAATCAGTCCTGGTCCGCAGGAAGATCATTTCCGCCTCCATATTCCCGGCACCGAAGGACTGCCGGGGCAGTTTGCCACACTGTCCCTGCAATCCATGAATATTGCCTATGCATCAAGGGATGTTACCGGATATGTACGACAGCATTTTTATACTTTATCGGTGAATGCATGGCCATTCCGGTACCGGTATGCATTTTACCTGGACAATATAAATACCGACGAATACCTGTTTCACAGTGAACAGGATTTTGAACTGCCTGATGAGGCTTACAAAGCGCTGCTGGGGTTGCATAAGAATATCGCGGGGGTCGGACTGCAGGGATCGGGCGAAAAAACCAGCCTCGTCACAAATGCAGATGGCGAACGGCGGATCCATGCAAACCTGGTGGATCTAAATTCGGGGGAGCCCTTAACCACAGCCGATCCTGGCCCGATCGCGGAAACCCTGGAACTGAAAAAGATACTCGCCGCCATTCCGCTTGATGCGGAGGCTCCGGCATACGAATCATTTATCACCAATGATATTGGTCGCAAAAATGAAAAGTATGTGTATCGGCTGGTGGATAAGGGAAATATACACGCGGTGTACATCGGCGAAGAGAAAGGTTATGACACAGCAGCCGCGGCGGCTGAATCAAAACTTTACCTTTTCCAGGACTGCGACAATTATGAATACATCGATATCTGCCGTGGTGGCGATATCTTTTGTATCAGGGTGGATGACCGGACAGGTCAGCTCTGGTACCATTACCAGATAAAAATAAACTACCCGGTTTTTCCCGGCGGCGAACCGGTATTGTTTGAAAGTGTACTGGGTTACCTGTCTGAGGATGATGCCCAGAACGCATTCGACAGTAACTATCTGGAAATAATGAACCGTGCAATGAAATTAGGTAATTACGGGCCGGGCCAATATATCAGCGTGGAAGAATTACTGGTGCATGATATCCGGCCACCGGTTAACCTGCGTTCGGTCGTATACATCACAAGCGAAGAAAAAGCAAGGATCAATGCCTACAACGACAGCCATCTGGTCAACGCACTGGCTTCCCTGTCAATGAAGTTCCCGATCCGCCTGATCCGTTATCCGGCGGCCGGTAAAGACGAATGGGAAAAACGGTTTCCCTGCCTGCCGATCCCTGGTCAGGAGGATGGGAATGAAGACAGCACCTGCCCAACCGTAAATCCAACAGACCCGTTATACTATTTTGTGTTGTGCGATAAGGCAGGGAAAGAAAAATGGCAGAGTCCGGGTTTGTTTGAAACAGCCGCCGAAGCCCGCGCAGCTTTTCATTTCCTGTTGCCATTGCTCTGTTACCCGGGTAACTATTTCACCACACAGTCCTCCTGCAATTGTACTGAAGATGCCAATGGCGGATGCCAGTGTAAATGGAATGTATATATCCGGGAAGTGCTGGCAGAAAGCACCGGCCGTTTTGTCTCTACCGACCTTGCGTGGAAAGCGGTGGACGGGTTTATCTGCGTGTCCCAGGTAAAGGGATCGTATCACCGCTATTTCAGCAAACGCAGCTGCGGGTTTTCGTATGTTGTTGCCTGTGCCCGGGGCGGCTGGATCCACCCCTGCTCTTACCCGGATGTGAGTCACCGGAATAAGGCACTTGACCGGTTGTTCCGTTCGGCCCGCGATTATTTCGGCTCCGGGTACCCGATGTATTTTTCAGGCACCAGTCCCGATATCATTTATGACGACAGGGGCAAGGGAATCGGGCGGTTCACGGGAGAAGGATCGTTGTGCAGTCACTTCCTGAAAATGAATGAAAGTATCCGTGGTGAATGTGAGTTCTCCCGGGATGGGAGCGGCTACTACCTGTCAGATGCTGACGGCAACCGGTTGCTGGTTTCCACCGTGGCAGATATGGATTTTGAAGAATGGAAAGAGCGGATCCTGGAGGCCTCCTATTATTTCCCGGTCGTTACCAGCTGGGACAAAGAGGGCCGTATGGTTTATTGTGTCGAGGTCCGGCTGCCAGGATTTAATAAGCCAAAGTCGGATGACCCCGCGTCCGGTTGTGGATGCGGGCCCGGGCCCGGACCTGACAAGGGCGAGTGTTACCTGGCCTGGAAAAGTGATTGTTGTTTTACCAGCTGCGAACAGGCGATGGATTTTTACAACTCGGGCACCCGCCTTTTCACCAATCATATAAATTACTATCCTGTCATCGAATGTGGGTGTGGTGGTTACGGTATCGAACTGATTCCGGCCTGGAATATTATTGCCGTTAATCCCCAGTCGTACCCCACCATCACCGCGGTATGTGACGCAGTGGATCGCGCCGGATCACTGGTCAATTGCGAAGGCATGCACCTGGTCGAACATATCCTGCTTCGCCCGAGATGTATTGATGACTGCAACTGCGACTTCCTGATGCAGGGAGCATGTGAACCCACGGAGTGTGCGTTTACATGGAAAAACGGCGACCAGGATGATATCTGCAACATTGAAAAGGAGATCTGTTTTGTACCGGGCTCGGATCCCTACTCCTTCATCGCAACGGTAGCCCTCCCCTCCTGGCCAGAACGGCTGCGGAGCCCGGAAAGCCGCCGGATAATGGAGAACCTGCTTTATCGGGAAGCCCCCGCTCATGTGCTGTTGCGTATCCTCTGGCTGGGACCAAAAGACCTGAACAATTTTGAAGCAAAACAAAATGACTGGCTCTCGTGGCTTGGATGGAAAAATGAGTGTGCGAAAGATTATAGTCTCTGCAACTTTCTGGACTACCTTCTGAATACATCGTTCGGGTGTCCGGAAGAATGTACAGCCTGTCTTCCTTGTGATGAACCCTTGGCGCCGCTTCCGTCCTGCTTTACCGATCCCTGCGACCAGATCGCAACTATCCCTGCAGATTTATTCCGTGGCCAGGTAAATGAGTTGTATTGCTGGAAAAAACCGGTATGCGAACAGGAAGAGGCGCCGGTAGAGGACCAACCTGTGCCAGTACCAGGGGTAGATATACCCGACCTGGCGTTGGGTGTGATTGACATGGCAGGCAGGGAAAAGAAAACGGCAGCGGCAAGCAACCAGAAACCGGAAAAGTTATCAGAAGAAGATATTGAGCGGATGATCGATGCACGGTTTACCAGGTACCGCGACAATCTTGAACAACTGATCCAGGCGGGAGGCGCCGATACCAATATGGTACAGGTTGCCAATTTTTTTAAAAGCCCCAGGCCTGCGGCAGAAGATTATATACAGGTGATCAACTCGATAATCCTGAATGAGAAACCAAAAGGCCGCGCGAAGAAGGTCCTGACCCGTCTGCAGCAACGGGCGCTTATCGATAATGTTACATTTTACTTCCTCGACAATGTGGTTTTTTACGATCTCGGGATCAAAAAGAATAAAGAACTGACAGCCCTGTTCAGTTACCTTAAAAAACAAAAATTATTGCCGGTGAAAACCGACTGGGATGAAAAAGAACTGCGCATGCTGAAACCAGGAGCCGGCCTTGCAGATATCAATAAACTATTAAAATAAAAAAACATGCGGCATGTGATCAGGAGACAGGTGATGGAAGTGTCCATATCAAAGAAAATGGACTTCTTCGGGCTGCAGCAATACATCAGCAGGCTTTACCATGAACGGATCTCATCGGTACTGGAACGGGTATTCAATGATCTTGTACCCGACGACAGGTTGATCCGGCTGGACCATCTTGTCCTGGACATCGGTCAGATCCGCGAATCCGACCTGCGGCTTGGAAAGGACTTGCCACAACTGGAATCCCTCGTGCGTGCGCAGTTGCGGGAGCTGATTTCAGGCTCGGCCGAGGTCCGCAATCAACAGGTTGTTCCCGCCACAATGGGTCCGGGTATTCAATGGATGTACTACATGGAACATGGCCACCTTGACTGGCAAACGGCTGGTACTGACGACGGCTGGTACCGGGATGTGCTGGAATCATTTGCCGTGGACTATCACATTGTCAGCGCGCTGCGGCGTTTGATCGGCACGAATCCCTACGCCGTCAAACGGATAAGCTACCAGCATACAACGTTGTTCCTTACCAGTCTTGTCGGGATCCTGACCGCAGCCAGACAGACCAGGCTCGCCGGAATTATACGGGAGATGGCACTCGCGATCGAGCTGACCGGCGTTACACCTGCACTACCACCTGCAATCCCTTCGGGAAATATCCATGCGGGAATCTGGATGCAGGCGCTGCAACTCGCCGCCGCCGAAAAAGTAAAAACCGAACAGCAACTGACGTTTGCCCTGACTGACCTGATACTGACCAGGAGTCAGCAACACCAAATCCTTTCATTGCAAAAACTGACGGAGCAGTTTCCTGTTTTTGGACCAATGCTGGCCGATAACTACAGAAGTAAACCAGCAGCCACCAATCCGGTAAATCCAAACCCCGGAACTGCAGGTCCGGAACATATCCGGGAAGACATGGCCGGCAGGGATTATGCCGGAAATGGAGACCCGAACCAACAACTGAAAGGGGAAGGGATTTATGTCACATTTGCCGGACTTGTGTTGCTCCATCCCTTCCTGAATTCATTTTTTAAAAGGCTGGAACTGGTGCGGGATGGCAGTTTTATTTCAACCTATACACATCAGAAAGCCCTACATCTTTTGTTTTACCTGGGCACTGGCAATACCGGTGCTGATGAATATGAACTGGCAGTACCAAAAGTCCTTTGTGCCTACCCGATGGACGAACCTGTAGTAAAGGACATGGATTTAAGTGAAGCAGAAAAGGCTGAATGTATGGACATGCTGCAGGCGGTAATCGAACAATGGACCATACTGAAAAGCACGTCCCCTGCGGGTTTGCAGGAGGGTTTCCTGAAACGCGATGGGAGACTGTCGGTGAAGGACGGACGCACCAGCCTGCTTGTGGAACGAGGCAGCATTGATATGCTGCTGGATCATTTACCCTGGAACCTGGGTATTATCAAACTACCCTGGATGGTGCATATGCTGAATGTGGACTGGCGTTAAAACTCCGGAACTGAAATGAAAAAATTATGAAGGCTGCAAAGGGCCGGACATCAACGGTACAGACAAAAACAACCGGTCCTTTCTTCAGGAAAGAAAACACGACCGGCTCCATTGGTTCCGCCGATGCAGGCTCTTCATTTTTCCAGCCAGCAACCTCCGGCGGCCAGCGTGTGCAAGCGAAACTCAACATTGGCCAACCCAACGACCGTTTTGAAAAGGAAGCCGACTCAACCGCTGACCGGGTAGTGGAAGGCCTGCAAAACAGAAAGGATCCGACTACTTCAGGGGCCGGTGAAAACACGGTTAGACGTAAGCCCTCGCTGCCTCCAATAGTAAACATGAAATGTGATGGCTGTGTGCCGGAAATGCCGGAACAGAAAAAAGAACCAGAGGCTCCGGGCAATGATAAACCGCTGAGGAAAAAACCCATTTTCGAAAGTAATGGTGAATCCCCGCATGACGGGGATACTATCCAGCGCAAATGCAGCGAATGTGAAAAGGCGGAAAAGGAAAAGGGCGAAGGGAACAACGTCCAGCGGAAATGCAGCGAATGTGAAAAAGCAGACAGTGAAAAAGGGAGTGACGGGATTCAGCGAAAAGCTGCAATTAACCTGCAGCGGAAAGACTGTGATGGTGAAAGCGAAACTGCTGATTCCGGGCTGGAATCAAGATTGCAGGCATCAAAGGGCAGCGGCAGTCCTTTGCCCGCCAATACGCGCAATCAGATGGAATCAGGCATGGGCGCGGATTTTTCAGGTGTGAGGATCCATAACGACAGTAATGCCGCGCAAATGAGTAAGGAGTTAAATGCGCAGGCATTCACTCATGGCAATGACGTCTATTTTAATTCCGGTAAATATGATACTGCCAGTCGCCAGGGCCAGCATTTACTTGCACATGAACTGACGCATACCGTGCAGCAATCGGGGGGAGGTAAGGAACCAGCAGCAAAGATGTTGCAACAGAAAACCCAGGCAGCAAGTAATGCCAAGACCAAACTCGCCAAGGCTACAAAGGCCGAACTGGAAGAACAGGCCACAGAAACCGGGGCAATTGAAAAATCAGGAGGCCAGATCATTTTTGTAATCAAGGAACTGAAAACAGAAAAATACCAATTACCGAAAAAGTCAGTTGAAAACTTCAATGCCCGCGGTGGCGATCACAAAATCCCTAAAGGCGAAGACCGAGGCACCAACCAGGGTTCCATCTGGAAAGGGGCAGTCCGAAATCCGGCAAAGGAAAAACTGGAAGAACTTGCTAAAGCGGGTGGAAAGGATGATCCGAAAGATGGCAGCATTATGCGCCTGAAACAACTCAAGGCAAAAAAACAGTACAAGGGCATTGCGGGGACGTTTACCCAACTCGCAAATGAGGTGCTGGTTCCCAGCTGGGACTTCAAAGGACAATCATCCATTTATCAGGTGGAACATATGGTTGACTGGCAGATCCTCGGTGACGAATGCGATAAACCGGAAAACCTGATCCTGCTGGAGGAGAACAAAAACCGCAGTGTCGGGGATAAGGTAAAAAAAGCAATCCTTGCTGCGATTGCAAAAATCGCGAAACGATACGCCGGTGGGTTTGACGATGTGCCCAGGGATGCCGACCAAATCAAAAAGAAATATGATGTGAAAGTGGACCGGATCAACGGAGGCGGCAGTCCATTGAAAGATGAGGAGATGTATGTGAGTGATGCTTTAAAAGATAAGGCCCACGATAAAAACCCCTACAAGGATAAAAATATTTCCATCACGGAAGAAGAAATCCCAAAGAACCACTTCCTGCTCACGACGAGCGACAAAAGAGCATCGTACATTATTCCCTACTCTGCAAAAAATACAAAAATCGGGGCGTTCAAAGTGACTGTTACCAAAAATGGGGATTCGATTGATTCGATTGAACTGGAAAGTATAATCAATGGAAAAACCACAGAACTGGGTGTGGAGGAATCCCTGAAGAAAAAGAAAGTAAGCGTCAATAAACAGAAGGCAGATAAATATATCATTCAGGATAGCGGGGAGACATCGGCAATTGCACCCGTTCTGAAATCGCTGTCGCTCACGAAATTCAGTCCCATTGAAATCCGGGATGAAGACATCGCTATCACGGGGCTGGACGTGAGCGTGCACGGGAAAGTAAAATCAACCCTGAGCATACTGCAGGGTGTCGATATTTCCTTTTCCTATGAAAACGGCGACTTCAATGTAAAAGCGGTAATACCACTGGAAAGCATTGGCAAAAACATCCCTAAACCTTTCAAGGTTGACTACTGCAATATCGAGATTGGCGGAGGCACCAATACCCCGATGTATATAGCAGGCGGTCTTGGTTTCAGTATTGAAAAATTCGGACAGGGTGAGCTGTTTGCAAAGCTGGACAAGTCGGTAACCTTCGAAGGCAAATTTAATTTCGAGGCGAAATACTTTGACCCTGCCGAGGTTTGCGTGTCGTATGAGGATGGAAAATGGTCTATGTCCGGGAAACTGGGTCTGAAAAAAGGCTTGCTCAAGGGCATTAAAAAGGCGGATTTGTGTGTGGGGTACGTGAACGGATCTTTCTTTGTATCCGGTGATGCGGAACTGGATGTACCGGGTATCGATAAGGTAAAACTGGGCGCAGCTGTGGCTGAGAACGGCGATCTCAGCTTCTATGCCGAAGTGCAGCTGAAAACCATGCCTGGAATCAAGAGCGGAATGGTTCGTGTAAACATATCCTCGAAGGCCGACGGAGAACTGAAGGTCAGTATCAAGGGGGAGGCGGTCCCGGACTTCCCTTCCATTCCTGAGCTCGCGCCCAAACTCACCGTATCATGGGAGGATGGAGTGTTTGATGTGAGTGCTACTGCTACATACAAAAAAGGCCGTTTCAATGGAACACTGGAAGTAGGTGTAACCAACAGGCAGATCGATGAAAAAGGAAAACCGGGCAGTACGCCGGATCCGGAAAACAAACTGACCATTTTTGGATTTGGCTCGCTCGAAGTAGAGTTGTTTAAAAATATCAAAGGCTCCGTGAGCATCAGGGTGACGCCACTGAAAGAAGTACTGGTTGCCGGCGCCATCAAAGTAGACAATTTAACACCATTCGGCGATGGATACAATTTCGACAAGGAACTTTTGAAGTTCCCGACCATCACCATCCCGCTGCTTGGCATTCCGGGTATGAGTGTGTCAGCGATAATCGATGGCAGTGTTCATTTCAAATTCAATTGGCAACCACTTGTACTTAAGGAACTGAAAGTTGATTTCAAGGAAACCAATATCAATGAACTGGAGAAAATAAAACTCGACATTACCGGCACTGTCGGGTCGAGCGCGCATGCGGAAGTGTATCTTGAAATTTCGGCCGGTATCAAAGCCCAGGTGCTGATTGCATCACTGACGGGTAAACTGAGTGGACAGGCGGGCCTCGCCCTCGATGCAGAAGCAGGCGGCGCACTGGATGCGGGCTGGGATATGGAAAAAGGTTTACTGTTCAGGGAAATACGCGCCTTCCTCAACGTCACGCCCAAAGCGCTGTTCAGGCTGGTTGGCAGTGTGAGTGTGGATCTTGATCTCTGGGTAACCACCATCAACCTGTATTATCATGAATGGGTGCTGGCGGAAAAACAACTCGACCTGAGAAGCCTCACCCTAAAACTAGACTTCCCGATCAAATTTGATGACCAGGGTAAAGTGATGACTCCTGATCCCGACAAAATGAACCTGGAGAAACCCAAGTTTGACGGGGATGCAGGCAAGGAGATCCTCAACAGCGCCGTGAATGGTGACGCCGAAAAAGAACTGGAAGAAAAGAAAAAAGCACTCCGGGAAAAAATCCGGAATGACCTGCGGAATTCCACTGACGATAAGGAATTCACGCCCAGTACTTACCGGGACAAGATGATGAAGAAATATGAAAAGTCTCCCGAACTGCAGCAGTTTGTATCGGCTACCATCGAAGAGGAATCGAGGATCCTGGAGTATGAAAATTTCGAGAAGACAAAAAACATGCTGCGCAATTCGCCCATTTCCCTGCAGGGCAAACTCACTGTTCTCGATTTCTTCGCAATATTCAACCGGTTTATCACCGCACCTGAAGTGGCAGGATTCCGGGCGGAGCTGACCATACTTGATGAAGCGCGAAAGATCAAAGAAGCCCAGGATGCCGCCGCCGCCGCCGGAGCACCAAAAACCCCGGAATCTACAGCGCCACCGGTTCCATTACCCGATCCTTCGAAAGCCCCTCCACCTGTAAACGGTGGAGGCGGGGGTACAAACGATAAACCGGATACTGCGGGTGCGGCACCCGCCGCCGCTCCTGCTCCCACCCCTGCTGCCGAAGCACCAAAAGAACCCGGGAATGGATCAAACGTTCAACGTAAGGAAGAAAAAATAAAAGAGGATCCGGATAAACTGAAATTCAGTGAGGAGCTGGAGGAAATTCCACTGGACAATGAGGATGTATACCGGATCCAACGCAAGGAAGAGGATGACCAGCCAGAAGAAGAACGGGCAGATATCACTCCCGCACCTTCAAACCTTGTGCAGCTCTCACCAACGGATGACCTCGATAAATCATTCCGTAAATCACTCGATGAAAAAGACTATGCGAAGGCTGCGGAATACCTGAATGGATTCAGCCGCGAGGACATACTGGAACGCCTCCGTGACAAACCTGCTGCTATCACCGCATCAATCCATGTCGGGGCCATTCAGCATCCAGGTGTAGGCCCGAAATCACAGGTGGCTGAATTAACAAATGCTGCTTTTATTGAAATCAACTTCAAAAACGAAGTCCTGAAAAAGCAATGGGTCGACGCAGCACGGTTACTCAACGGATTGAATGAAAATGATATCAAACGGACACTTGTAACAATGGATGTGGAAGGCAGGGTCAGTCTCCGCACCGCCGGCATAAGCAATGGTTTTCCTGCCGTGGTGAAAATGGTGGATGCCGACCCGGGATTCCAGGCATTTGAAAAGGCAAGGGTGGCAAAACTGGAAGATGACTATAATACAGCAATTGCTAAGAAAGACTGGCCCTCGGCGGTTAAACTGCTCAATGGATACAACGACGATGATGTACAGATGAAACTGGCACTTCTGAATATGAGTGCCCCTGATTCGGTAAAATATATGCGTGCCGCAGCGGACAACCTTGAAGAAAACGGACGCCTTTCAAAATATGCACAGGCGGTTATATCCGGAAGCAGTACCTATCTCAAAGATTTGCTGCTGGCGGGTCCGCTGGTGCGCGATGTCTGGGCAATGCAGTTCCTGAAGGGCATGGAGTTTTCCGGGGTATCGGGAAGATTTGGCGAGAGCTGGCAAAAAGTGAAAGACAATTTTTCAGATCCAAAAAACGCAGGCTTGTTTATAACGGGCGTGCAGACAGGATTTCTTGTCGGTAGTATATCAGACCTCGCGGAGAATATCTATGGGATTTTCAAACTCGCTTGGGATCTCCTGAAGCTCCAGGCAGAGGCTATGTTTGAACCCATGAAACTCTACGACGAAATAGCCAGGGTGGTGCAGGCTTTACCCGACCTGATACTGCGTATCATGAATGGTGAGGAAATCGGTTACCAGGTGGGCATGCACGTTTCGAAGACCTTGAATAAGGATTTTGTACAGAAACCTCCGTACGACCAAGGTAAGTTTGCCGGCGAAATTGCCGGTCGGATTACAATGGAAATCGCGTTACTATTTATTGGTGTTGAAGAGGTCAGTCTTATTGCCAAATCGGTGAAGGCGACCAGATGGGGCGCAGCCGTGGCGGAAGGCTTGAAAGCATCAAGGGTCGGCAAGATCCTGATGGAAGCAAAGGGAGCGGGCAAGGTGCTTCAGGGAGTGGAAGAACTGGCGATTGATGCCGGAAAAATGGAGGATGCATTGTCGAAGATGGCGAGGATTGAAGAAAAAACGCCCGCTATCGCCGAAGACATGATGAAGCTGGAGCAGAAACTGATGACCGAACGTGCAGCAACATCTGCAGATTTTGTAAAGCCTCTTACGGAAGCAGCTTACGACGCAGAAATAAAAACGGGCCAGCACACCTATAAACGCAACAGGCTCGATCAGTCCTGGTGCCGGTTCTCTGTAGAGAAATGTGATCTCCATTTACCGGAAGCGGTGGAGGCGGTGGCTGACAAAAAAGTGCCGCCTGAAGTCCGGCTGGCCTATTCCGGACAAAAAGCAACCGGTCGGCTTTCCGCCGATACATTCGCGGAAGTGAGGAGGGTGCGGGCAACTCAGGGGTTCACTTCGGAAGCGATGAAAAAAAACGTAGCGGTGGCAAAAGTGATGACCCCTGAGGGAAAGCCTATTTTCCTGCAGTCGGTGAATCAGGGCGCAGGTGGTGCACATTCGGAAGAAATGATTGCCGCACAACTGCACGAACTGAATACACGTTGGGCTGCCACGGGGAAAAAAGGCACGGTGGTGGAGTTGTTTACCGAGCGTGCTCCCTGTGACGGATGCAGGAAAGTGATCAGCAGCCAGTTTGGCTCAGTGGATGTGTATTACCTCGCAGGAGCAGGTGAAAGAAACCGTTGGGAACTTTTGAAAAATCGTTGGGCGCAGATTGATAAAGCATTAAAAGCGTTGAATAAATAATTCATTTACCAGATAAATTCAGGCATATGGCAGTTGTATCAATAGCAGTCCAGAAGGGAGGATCCGGTAAAACCACCACAGCCGTAAATCTCGCGGCCGCATTCCACCGACTCGGAAAGAAAGTGCTGCTGCTGGATGCTGATCCGCAATGCAACCTTACACAGGCACTGGGTATTAGCGAGGAAACAGAGAACAACCTGTATACCGAATTCAAAAAGGAAATCATTGGCAAAAAAAGCGACCTGCGATCCGCTATCGTTACTACCCGTTCGGGACTTGACCTGATTCCCTCCTCCATCGATCTGGCATTGACGGAACAGGAACTGGTGGGGAAATTTAACCGCGAAGAAACCCTGCGCAACAAGATGCTGAAACCTCTGGTGAATGAGTACGATTTCATTTTTATTGACTGTCCGCCCTCATTCGGCCTTATCACGGTAAATGCGCTGGTTGCCAGCGATCATCTCATCATCCCACTGCAAGCGGAATTCCTTCCATTAAAGGGGGTGTATAGCTTTCTCAGGTTACTCGAGATGATGAAAGACATCGGGAACATGAATCTCTCCGTTGCAGGTTTTGTACTGACCAGGTACAGCCAGCATAAAAAACTGAACCAGGAAATCAAGTCGCTGCTTGAAAATGAATTCAGGATCGGGGTCTTTGGCAGTTTTATCCGGACTGATATCCGGCTTGCAGTAGCTCAGAAACATGGACTTGATATTTTCTCCTACGCTCCAGCATCAAACGGCGCGAAGGATTATGCATTGCTGGCAAAGGAACTGCTTTCAAAACTTGAGCCTGCTGACGCTGGTCCGGGTATCCATAGTATATTAAAAGACCATCCCGACACAATTGGTATCTCTCAATAATAAAATCAGAACTTATGTCATACCGTTCACGTGTATATCGCCAGCGGAATCCGGGAAGCAGGGAGGAAGGGAAAAAGAAACCTTTCTTCTCCAGGCAGGAAGGGAATAATTCGAGGAAATCAGGTTTCTTCCAGGCAAAATCCGAATCAGATGAAGCAGGAAGTAAACAGGAAAAAGAAAAACCGGTACCGGAAAAACAGGATGTGCAGAAGAAAAAAGAACCTGTGAAGGAAAAAGAGAATCCTGTGCAGAAGAAAGACGCCGGAAAAGAAGACGACAAAGCTGTACAGAAGAAAGACAGCGGGAAGGAAGAGGACAAAGCCGTGCAGAAAACACCTGAAGGCAAGGAGGAAGATAAATCCCTACAGAACAAAGATGCAGGGAAAGAGGAAGAACAAATGCAGATGAAGTCAGAGACCAGCGCTCCATTAAACCCTAAACTCAACCACAAATGATCAGCAAACTTCTCCAGTGGCTGTTTGGGCGGAAGAAACGCAGGCCGGTGAAACGAACCGATCGACGGCCGGCACCCGATCCCATCGAACTTAAGCCGACTCCGGAACCCGCAGTATCCGCAATAACTGAGCCTTTGCCCGCAACTGGGCAGGAAGCAGCTTTGGAAGAAAAATCTGATGAGCCTCGGGTGCAGGAGGAAGTGGCCACCGAAGAAATTCCTGAGGTGCCAAGGTACCTGGAAGAGGAGGTTGTCGAAAATGAACCGGACTTTAGATCACTGGTAACTGAACTGGTCCCCTTTGAATCCGGAACAGAAACATTGGAACAAAAGGATAAAAAAGAAGTTATGGAAACGCATCAGCAACAGGACGACTACGTTCGGCAATCATTGCCGGTTGAATTTGACTATCTCGAAAGCCTGATCAGCCATCGCCTTGGGAAGCGCGCCAGACCTTCCTTCCCGATTGTGGATACCTGGGCGCTGCCACTGAAGGATTATATCTTTAAATATGGCCTTTCTGAGGACAAAACCGCCTGCACCATCCTGCTAATCGCACTTGCACCACATGCCTACCCTGCATTACTTGACGCAGCAATTGAAAAGAAAATTGAAAATTCGGGAGACTTTCCCGACATCGGCGGCGTAAGGGTGAATAATTTCCGCGGCTTCCTGCCGACGGGGCAGACTGCCATTTTTATTATTGCGGGGGACGATTGGCAGGAACGAACCAGGGTGGAAAAGTTTTTCTGGAGCGACAATACGTTATCCATGAAAAAAATTCTCTGGCTGGATGAGTTGCCCCAGGGAGAACCTGTGATGAGCGGGAAAATCATCATGGCCCGTGACTATGTAGATCTTTTCCTGTTTGGTTTGGCCGCACCTCCAAAATTCAGCACTAGTTTCCCTGCGAAAAAAATAACCAGCGAACTGCGGCCGGATGACATTGTCATGAGCCGTGAAGTGAAACGACATTTTCGCAATCTCGAAGAATGGATCAACCACAACGACACCCTGATGAGCGACTGGGATATGGATAAACGTTTGCGCCAGGGATACCGGGCTTTGTTTTACGGACCACCGGGTACAGGTAAAACTCTCACCGCCACCATTCTCGGCAACCAGACCGGTAAGGAAGTATATAAAATCGACCTCGCCATGCTGGTTTCCAAATACATCGGGGAAACAGAAAAAAACCTCGAATTACTTTTCGCGCGCGCGGAAGACAAGGACTGGATCCTGTTCTTTGATGAAGCTGACGCCATCTTCGGCAAACGCACAAGTGTGCGTGATGCACATGACAAATATGCCAACCAGGAAGTCTCCTACCTTTTACAACGCATCGAAGATTACAACGGCATGGTTATCCTTGCAACCAATATGAAGAACAATATCGACGATGCCTTTATTCGCCGTTTTAATGACATCGTCAGGTTTACCATGCCCGGTGAGGAAGAACGCGCCGGGATCTGGACCAAATCATTTCCCGATGATGCGGAGTTTGGTGACATCCCGCAAAAGGTTAAAAAATACGATATCAGCGGTGGTAATATTATCAATGTGATCCATTATGCGGGTATCCAGGCAGTAAAGAAGCAGGCTGTGTCGGAAAACGAATACTATGATGGGTTCAGCAAGGAGCCCGGCATTGACCCCGAAACGATTCCTGAATACGTGCGTCCCGTCAAACTCAGGTACGACCTGGATGATATAGTGGAGGGGATCAAAAGGGAAATGCTCAAAGAAGGACGACCCCTTGTGTAAGATCCGGGTCGGAGTTCCCGATCGCCTGCAGTACATTTGCGCAGTGAATCCGCATCGCTGTACCACAACCATTCGTCAATGAGTGATAATGCCCGTCTTATAAGCCTGCTCGATACCTATTCCGGAAGCCAGACTCCGGATAATTACAAACTGGTTATGGATGAGCTGCTGAATGGCAGTTCCTTCCTGCTTATGCCATCCGGCAACAACAATAAACCCGCAGCAGGCTGGGAAACGGTTGACCGCGACACAAAACTCAGCATCAGTTCCATTTTCGTACTCGACGGACTGAAAGTACTGGGAGCATTCACCGACGAAACATCGCTGGCTAACTGGATTAAAAAGGAAACCGAATACATTGCACTGGGAACCCAGGACCTGATGGAACTCTGCAAGGTCAATGGCATCGAACGCCTGGTGATCAATAGCGGCGGCCGGAACATGTTTGTCCTTGAACGCGACAGGGGCAATATTACCGACCGCAGTATCGAACAGGAAACAAAAGTATTGGTGGGTGCTGCGGCCAAACCATTGCCAGCAGCCACTATTGAACGCCTGGCGGAAAATTTCCGGAAGGTAAACACCATCGAGGAGGGCTATCAGTACCTGCAAAGCGTCAACAACGAAACCAGTTATGTGATCGGCTGTAAAATGACCGTGGTTTCGGATAATTCCAAAGCCGCGCTTTACAACGCGGTCAACAGCTCGCTCACTGATGGCGACCTCGATATCCCGATCGACATTATGATCCTGGAAACGGAAGAATGGCTGAAGACAGTCCGGAATATTCCCGGAGCACAGTTTTACCGGCAATCACCCCAGGAATGACGGAAAATAAAAATGCCTGACTCAAGGGAATCAACCCGTCGCATCAGGCATTCAGCCGTTTGAAATTTTTTTATCGATCATAAATGTTTTGGTAGCAGGAAATTCCTGTCCATACAGATCCTTTGCGGGCAAATCAAATTTTTTCCATTTAACATCGCCGATCCTGAGCCCAACCAGGTTGATTAAAGGCTGTTTGTCATTTTCCGCATCGGTTGCCATTGCCGATAGGTGGCACTCCGCCACAGGTACTCAACGGGACCATAATTAAAATACCTCAACCAGAGATGGCTGAGTAAAATCTGTACGATGAAAACGCAGACCCCGAAAATAGTATAGCAGACCGGTCCTACTTTTCCAATAAAACCCAAACCGGCACCAAGGAACACGACACTCCCGATCAGGGATTGCATCAGGTAGTTACTGAACGCCATTTTCCCGACAGGGGCGAGCACGGATAACAGCTTGCCGGCGTTTCGATACAGGAGCATGAGTGTGCCTGTATAGGCGATTGCCAGCGGCACTACGCCAAATGCATAGGCGATGGTCTGGTAAAAGCCGTTGGGAGTCAGCTGGAAATAATCGCCTCCATGGTAAGACATATACCGCGCAAGTATGTAGTTCGCCGGCAAGCCGATCAGGAAACCGGCTCCCATGATCCGATATACTGATTCTTTATTTTCACCGATCCGGTTATAGAAACCAGAGCGGCCAAGGGCATACCCAATCAGGAATACCCCAAGTACTTTCGGGATCCGGCTTACAAAAAACAGGTAGCCATACCGGTAGAAAAACCCGGCGAGGTTTGTTTTCAATACTTCCCACCAGCTGGCCTTTGCCAGGTAAGCGGCAATTTCACTGTCTGACATAACGACCACACCGTTGGTTTTCGCCAGCACTTCGGAGCCTGTCTGGAACATCAGTCCGCTTGGTGCTGCGAGTATGGGCCAATGCAATTTTGCAGCGTAAAGTACAATCGGTAAGAGAATGAGAATTGCCCCGGTAGTAAGCATTGCCCGGTCGGAGAGCTTCCGGAGGGCAAGCAACAGGAAACCCAGCAATGCATATAAAAATACGATATCGCCACTCCAGATCAGGAGATGCACCGCACCCAGCAACAGCATCCATCGCAACCGCCGCTTCACCACCGGTACCGCATCAATGCCCCGGGCCGCGCCTCTCTTTACCTGCAACGCTATTCCCCAGCCAAACAGCAGGCTGAAGATGGAGTAAAACTTGCCTTCGATAAACATCTGGTGGAGGAAGGACATGGTCCGGTCAGGTCCGGGAAGTAACCATGGGCTGCTGATCCCGGACTCCGGAAAGTACCAGGAAAAGCCGGCGAGGTTGGCAATAAAAATCCCGAGGATGGCGAATCCGCGGAGGACGTCCATGAATTGCTCACGTTCCTGCGTGGCCGTTGGGGCTAGTTGTTGCATTAGCTGGTAGTCTTGGTTGCACTGAAGTTAGTGCATGCCCGGGTTGCCAGATGGGACATTTTAACCATTGACCCGGAGGAATTGTGCAAAAAACAAGAGACCGGTCTGGGTTAGAGACCGGTCTGAATTAAATAGACGGTTGACTACCTTCTGTTTACTTGTATTTATAAACGTATGTCTGGGTAAAAACCTGGGGCGTTGATGTATTGAAATAAGTTGTTTTAATAGTCACGCTGGTTGGATACCCGTTTTCATTGTACACATAGCTGAAATCATGCTGGTCTGTTACTTTCCAGACCGTGTTTACCCGTGGATCATTCCCCTCGACGATAATCTGGATAGGGTTATTATGACAATACGCGAGAGCGTAGTCCATGGGTGAACTGTGTGGGTACGAGGCATTGGAATAACCTTTTACCGCGACATAAGGGGACGGGTTCCCATCAAGCGACTTTACGGTTAGCCGGCTGGAACCCACCCCACTATTGTCAACAAAAAGGATTTGTTTCAGGTTTTTCTTTTCATCATAGGAATAACTATCTGTCCGCCCGGTCAGCAGTTCGCTTGCAAGTAAGCCGTCGGGGTTGTAGGCCCTGTAATAATCGTCCAGGTGCCGGCTCTCGACTACCCCGTTCGGGTATTTTGTGAATTCATCAATGCTGATTTGCGTTGGATGCCCATCGTAGATGCTTCCACCCTGGAACAGGTAACTACGCATGCCTAAAAACACACTGTTTGGCAGGATGTGGTTAAAGCCTTCGGCGTTGATCTCCTTGTATACACCATTGATGTCCCCGAAAAAGACCAGCTCATTTTTGTCATTATAGGTAATTTTTGACACGACCGGATAAGCAGAGTTCCCATCAAACCGGCTTACTTCTATAGGGTAGCTGATGTTTAGTTGCGGCTCATCGCCAGGGTTTGTACCCTTTTTGCAACTGGAAATGGTGATCATGACACACAGGGCCATACAGGAAACTGCCGGATGAATTGAACGTTTCATTGGAGACAAAAAATAAGATTGTGATTGAAAAACAGCTGGGCTGCGATTTGGGTAAACCCTCGGGTGAATGATGAAGTAGCTTTTACAAATCAACCGTAACTTATTGTAACACAATTACGAGGCTGTTGCAAATCCATTCGAATTTGTAACATCCGTTGGAAGAAACGCGAACACTTACCGTGTAATGGCGTCTTTGGGCGGGTAACCGAAATGGCGGGAGAAGCTGGTGGAGAAACTGGCGGGACTACTGAACCCGACCTTATAGGCCACCTCCGATACCGTAGCGGCGTGACCGGCCAGCAGGTCATGGGCATACTGCAATCGTACAGTCCGGATCATTTCACCAGGGGCCAGGCCAACCAGCGCTTTAAGTTTACGATGAAGCTGGGTACGGCTAAGCCCGGCATCCCGCGCCATCTGTTCGGCGCTGTACTGGTCGTCGTCGAGATGGCTTTCGATAGCAGTTTTTATCCGGTTCAGGAATTCTTTTTCAATCGAGGGAATGGGCAGTTTGTTATTGAGCCACCCGTCACCCCGCGAATAATGCTCGCGCAACTGGCTGCGAACGCTTAACAGGTTTACGATCAGGGCAAACAGCTCGCGTTTATCAAATGGTTTCTGGAGATAACTGTCAGCCCCGGTTTCGATCCCGAGAATCCGGTTTTCCACCCCGGACTTTGCCGTAAGCATGATGATGGGGATATGACTGGTCCGCTCGTCTTTTTTGAGTGTGCTGGTCAGTTCGTACCCGTCAGCCCTGGGCATCATCAGGTCTGTAATGACCAGTGCCGGGATCTCGGCAAGCGCGATCTTTATCCCCTCCTGGCCATCGGCTGCCAGCAGCACCCTGTACCGCGTAATCAATGATTCATGGATAAAATCACGGAGTTCGGCATTATCCTCCACCAGCAGGATGAATGGTTTGTCGTCCTCCTGCAACACATCGGGAATCAGTCTGACGGGCGCGGTACTACGGATGACGGGAATAAACAATCCATTGATTTTTTCCGATGGCCCGTTGCCTGGCATAGCCGCTTCGTACGGGATCCGGATTGTCATTTCTGTAAATTCAAACTCCCGGCTTTCTGCATGCAGTTCACCACCCATCAGGTGAACCAGTTCCTTCGCGAGCGCAAGCCCGATACCGGTTCCTTCTGCAGAACGCGTATCGGATGGGTCCGCCTGGTAAAACCGGTCAAAAATATAGGGCAGTTTAGCCGCAGGTATCCCCCTGCCTGTGTCCCTGACTGACAGCATCAGGAAATCATCCCCCTCCATTTCCAGTGAAAGATCGAGGAAGCCTTTGTCAGTAAATTTGATGGCGTTGGAGAGGATATTGAGGAAGATTTTTTCCAGTTTGTCACGGTCCGCATTTATCCATAATTCATCCCATGGTTTATCAAAACGGATTTCGATCCCTTTCTGACGCGCAATGGTTTCGTAAGCCTGTGCCAGGTTACTGATCAGCGCGACCAGGTCCAGCGGCGCGGCGTTGAGGGGCATCAGCCCGCTCTCCGCTTTACCAAGGTCCAGCAACTGGTTGATCAGCTGTAGCAGGCGGTTTGCATTGTTGAGGATCAGGCCCAGTTGTTTTTTCTCCTGACCCTCTTTCCTGCCGGCGATCAGTTCCATTGCCGGATTGATGATCAATGTAAGTGGTGTACGGAGTTCATGGGTGATATTGGAGAAAAAACGGGTTTTGACTCCGTCCATCTCCTTTAGTTTTTCTGTTTGCTCTTTCAATGCTGCGGTCCGTTGCCCGACTACTACCTCCAGCCGCCTCGCTTCACCCGCCAGCAGCTCCCGTTTTTCCGTTTCCTGGGCCAGCGCATGGGCTGATAGCCGTTCCACTTCCTCCAGTTTGGAACCAAGCGCTTCATTGGTACGGGCGATATTGATGGCAAGATATACCGACAGGCAAAGCGGGAGGAACAATTGCCCGGCACCCATGGTCAGGAGCCGCAAGGAATTATACTGGTAGGGCCAGAACCCGAACTGATCTGCCCATACGAAAAAATAAATCAGGATAACCGCTACTACACCGGCTGCAACAAACCGGACGCCCTTTTTCCGGAAGCGGATAATTTTCGCGGCGGACCAGAAGCCGTCGAGTATTACGGGAAGGAATACCCAGGTGAAATAATCATTCCATGGCCTGTCACTATACACCCAGAACTGCAACACATAGGCAATGAGGTAGGCAAGCGTCACAACCCCCGTCAATACTGCCCTGTAGCGGGGTATCTTGCCGTAGTCAAACATGTACAACAACCATACGGCGAACAGCAGCATCAGCACCTTACACTCAGCCGTAAGAAAGTCGGCAAGCACCTGGGTACCGGGAACACTCGTCTGGTAAAACAGGTATACCGAGAATCCATTGATGCCTATAATCAGCACAAAAAGTGCGTATAGCAGGTTTAACCGTTGTTTCGGGTAAAATATAAACAGCAACAAATGGAGGAGTCCAAGGATTATCTGTGCGGCGGCGAACAATGCCACGAAGTTGAGCCGCAGGTTACCGGTTCTGACCTGTTCCGCTTTCACATTGTAATCACCGATCCAGACCTGGAAACCCCTGAAGGCCGGGTACAGATCGAAGAAATTGGAATAATGGATCACAATGAGGTGCGAGGCGGTATCGGTAAACCACATCGGGATCAGGTCCCTTGGCGCACGCACCGCTACCATTTGTTCTTTTGATGGACCCAGTTTGCCGTAGCCGCCAACCGGCCTGCCATCGACAAATATCTCCGAGGCCCCATCGTGATTGATCCGGAACGACATTTTCTTCCCGATGAGGCTGGTGTCCGCCTTTACCCACATACCAAACCAGCCGATCCCATTCCAGCCGCGGGGTGAGTCAAACTGTATGGCCGAAGTGTTCCGCAA
>SEAD01000011.1 GCA_004173355.1 Chitinophagaceae bacterium
CCCAGGTACCCGGATAGGTCCGGTAATTTTCAAAAAGTTGCTGGCCAGTCATTGCAGTTGTATTTGGGCATAAAAAAATTGCTTCGCGGGTAGTCCGCAAAAGCAATCGTCGTTCAGCCCAATATAGTAAATCCGGTTGTAATAACCTCAAATGATCAGGGCAGGTGCAAGCTTACCAGTCAGGTTACGGAAAAACAGCGGTACGTCAGCGATGGAGCCGCAGGAACGCGCCAATCTTTGCAAAGGTGTCCACCAGTTCTGCGCCGTCCCAGCCATGTCCCTCATCCGGATACAACACATACTGGTTGGGTATGCCGGCATTATCCAGTCTGGCCTTCAGCATTTCCGACTGCGCGGGTGGTACCACATCATCCTTGCCGCCCTGCAGGATCAGCGTGGGTGCTACGCCTGCTGTTGCGAAAAACAACGGACTGCTTTGTTCATATACTCCCGGGTTGGCCGCTGGCGTGGCACCAAGCAGCTGGCTGATCAGCACTGCCGCAAGAGGTCCGGAATCATACAGGCTTTTAAAGTCGGTGGGTCCGAACAGGTCCACGATAGCGGTCGGGCTGACCATTTCCCGGTGTTTGTATCCCTGCAGCAATGCAAGATGTGCACCGGCGCTGGCACCGATATACACAAAGTTGCCCGAGACCTGCAGTTCTTCGCGCCTGGTATAGATATAACTGATTGCCGACTGCACATCATTCTCCTGTGCAGGGAACAGGTTGTTGCCTGCTGATGCGAGCCGGTAATTAATATTAAAAATGGCATAGGAGGGAAACTGCTGGCGGAGCACGGTCACTGCCGGGGTGAAATCGGCCTTGTCGCCATCCACCCATCCGCCGCCATGGATCAGTACAATTACCCGGGTGGTATCGGCGCTGCGTCCTGCGGGCAGGTACAGGTCCAGTTTCTGCTTCAGGTCACTGCCATAGGCTACATCGGTCTCTATCCGTTCAGAATTGTCGCGCGGGGTGGGTTCGACATCTTTTTTACAGGAAAAAAGCAGCACGAACAGGGTGGCGGTTAGAATACGGGAAGCCATGGCGTTTTTTTACAAGGTAGACAAAAAATATGCCCGGTCGCCCCGCCAGGCGGTCCATTTATGATCGGGGGATGGTTAACGGGTTCTGTGATTTATCTTGCAGCCGGACCGTTTTGGTCCGGCAGGGATTTAGTATTAACCGGATATGCTCAAAAGAATTATGGGGAAAAGATGGATTATGCTCGCCGGACTGCTGACGGGGATAGCGGGCGGACTGCAGGCGCAGGTGATCAGTGCCGAGCAGGCTTACGCCGCCAATGCGCCAGGGGTGGTGCTGGTACAAAGCGTGTTTTCGGCAACCGTGTATGTCAACAAAGTGGAAATGGACGACCGCCGATTCAACCGTCTCGTCGACTCGGTGCGCAAGCTTGATACTTCGGGATCGATGTTTACAGCCGAAGAGAAACTGGATATGGTGGTGAAAGCGCTTTACCAGAACCCATTCCGGTTTTTTTCACGCACGAGCCAGTATCTCGGACAGCAGCACCGCATCGTGTCATCGGGTACCGGTTTTTTTGTAACGGGCGATGGGTTTATTGTT
Organism: Chitinophagaceae bacterium; assembly: GCA_004173355.1. Lineage (GTDB taxonomy): Bacteria > Bacteroidota > Bacteroidia > Chitinophagales > Chitinophagaceae > JBEVJC01. The sequence goes on from SEAD01000011.1 coordinate 1,590, forward strand.
ACCAATGCACATATCATTGACCGCGACAGCAGTTTTATCCGGCGCAAGTTTATACTCTCCACTTACGAGGAAGTGACCAATGCAAATATCCGTTCGCTGGAGGCGTCCTGGGAAATCCGGTTTACCGACGAACAGCGGGCGCTGCTCAACAATGCATACAGCGTGATCTATTCGCAGGTGTCATCGATGATCCTGAACGACCTGCGGCGGGAGATTTTTGTACAGGCGCGGGTTGACCGCACGGGTCATGAAATCGAAAACCGCCGGCTGCCGGCAAGGATTATCCTGAAAGGCAAACCAATGCCGGGCAAGGACGTGGCCATCCTTAAAGTGGATGGGGTATCGGAGATGCCGGTGCTTGCCCTCGCTTCCGATTCCATTGCCCGCATCGGGGAACGGGTCTGGGTCTATGGCTTTCCCGAACCGGTGAGTTCCAATCTCTACCTGTCCCGCGAAACCGGCGCGGAGCCTACGCTCACGGAAGGGATTGTAGGTGCCGTCAAACGTTCGGTCGGTGGCTGGCCGGTCATCCAGATGGATGCAGCGATCACCCATGGCAGCAGTGGCAGCCCGGTGTGCAACAACCGGGGATTGGTGGTAGGTCTCGCCACCTTTGGGAGTATTGAACAGACCTCAGCCAGTTTGTCCGAAGCGTATAATTTTGCAATCCCGGTCACTATTGTCAAACAGTTTCTCGACTCGGCCAGGATCAGGGCTGCGGTCAGTGCATCCAGCAGCAGTTTCAACCGGGCAATTGGCTATTTCCATGACGAGTACTATGGCAAGGCAATGCAGCAGTTCGTTGCGGTGCAGAAACTGAATCCGGATTTCCCGGGGGTGGCATATTACATCGCCCAATCGGAGCGCAATATCAATGCAGGGCTCGACCGCGACACCATGCTCCAGAAAGTCGTCTTCCGTATTATCGCCGTGCTGATTGTACTGGGTGGGGCGGTGGTTTTTTACCGGTTCCAGATCGCATCGCGGCTTCCAAAAAGGAAATAACAGCCTTTCTACAGGTATAAAAAAATATCCCGGCTGCTGTATGCAGGCCGGGATATTTTTTATTGCGGGGAAATAATCAGTCTTTCAGGTCGAGACGGATCTGCAGTTCATCAAATTGTTTTTCGTCGATCGTTGCAGGGGCATCGAGCATCACATCCCGTCCCGAGTTATTTTTCGGGAATGCGATGAAGTCGCGGATGCTTTCGCTGCCACCCAGGATCGCGCAGAGACGGTCAAATCCAAACGCGATACCACCATGCGGTGGTGCACCATATTCGAATGCGCCAAGCAGGAACCCGAATTTGTGGAGTTGTTCCTCTTCATTCATACCCAGTGCGGCGAACATTTTTTCCTGCAGTTCCCGCTGGAAGATCCGGATGGATCCGCCACCGATTTCATTCCCGTTTAATACCATGTCGTAGGCATTTGCCTTGATATTGGCATAGGGATGTTTGAGGTATTCGGCTGCATTATGGATCACGGGATCATTACCGATCATGGTGTCGATATCGGATGGTTTCGGCGCTGTAAACGGGTGGTGGCGGGCTACCCAGCGGTTGCCCTCTTCATCGTATTCAAACAGCGGGAAGTCCAGTACCCAGAGCAGGCGGAAGTCGTCGTCCTTCCGGAGCCCAAGTCGTTTGCCCATTTCAAGACGGAGTTCACTTGCCGCTTTACGCGTGCGTTCTTCCGCTCCGGCGAGGATAACCACCAGGTCACCTGCAGCAGCACCGGTCGATTGTGCAATAAGCATCAGCTTTTCTTCGCTGTAGAATTTATCGATGCTGCTTTTGTATGTGCCATCCACATTCACCTTGATATAGGCCAGGCCCTTCATCCCGATCTGCGGGCGTTTCACCCAATCGGTCAGTTCGTCCAGCTGTTTGCGTGTGTATTCACTGATACCCGGTACGGAAAATGCGATCACCGTTTCCGCATCATTGAACACGGGGAAATCGCTTTGCAGTACGGATGGGTTACTCAGCGCGGATGTTTTTGACGGGAAAGTATGGGCGGGAAATTTAAGGTTCGCCAGTTTCATCCCGAAGCGGATATCCGGTTTGTCGTTCCCGAAATTCCACATCGCATTTTCCCAGGTCATCCGTTCGATGCTGTCGGTGTAATCGATGTCTTTTACATCCTTGAAAATGGCGCGGACCATCCCTTCAAACATGGTGAGGATGTCCTCCTGTTCAACAAACGCCATTTCGCAGTCGATCTGTGTAAACTCCGGCTGGCGGTCGGCGCGCAGGTCTTCATCACGGAAACATTTCACGATCTGGTAGTAACGGTCATACCCGCTGACCATCAGCAGTTGTTTGAATGTCTGCGGGGATTGAGGGAGGGCATAAAATTGTCCGGGGTTCATGCGCGAAGGCACCACGAAATCGCGCGCACCTTCGGGTGTCGACTTGATCAGGAACGGGGTTTCGATATCCATGAAACCCTGGTTGTGCAGGAAGTTGCGGGCTGCACGGTTGACTGCATACCGCAGTTCAATATTTTTCTTTACTGCATTCCGGCGCAGGTCAAGGAAACGGTATTTCATCCGCAGGTCGTCGCCACCATCGGTATTGTCCTGGATGGTAAAGGGAGGCACTGCGGATTTATTCAGGATTTTAAAAGAAGTCACGATGAGCTCGATATCACCGGTAGGGATATTCGCGTTTTTGTTGCTGCGTTCACGCACGGTGCCGGTTACCTGTATCACAAATTCGCGGCCGAGCGGACTGGCCTCCAGTGCTGCGGACTGGTCTTCACCGAATACCAGCTGGGTGATACCGTAGCGGTCGCGCAGGTCAACGAAACTCATCGAGGCGCTGATCTTGCGGACGGTCTGTACCCATCCTGCAAGGGTTACTTCTTTAGAGATATCACTGCTTCTTAGTTCGCCGCAGGTGGATGTCCTGAACATATTGATCTATTAATTAATCCGGTTAGGAAAACGTGTTGGCGGACAGGAAATTTCCGGCCGCTTATGGCCCGCAAAGATAGTATTGGTGGGGCTCCCGTCCAATTCCACGGGCTTTTTTCCCGCAGGCTGTGTAATATCGTGCAGGCGGGCATCCTGCAGGGACAACCATCGCCAATGAGAAAATTTTACCTGCCAGCGATCCTCTTTTTCCTGTTCTGTGCGGACCTGCCGGCACAGACCGCCAATCGCTGGAACATGCAGCGAAGTGCGGAAATCCTGGTGTACCGCATCCCGGCAGACAGTGCGGAACGATACCTCAGCGGATCCAGGCCTGATCCTGCCAGCTGGTATGGGCAGGTGCCATTTATCACCTGGCATGACCGGACCCGACCGGTCGCGACACTTCCCGCGGGGCATTACCTTTTTTTTACGCTGGAGAAACATGAACTCAGGTATGAATATTTCAACCAGACACAGGTACAGGTCCGGGCACTGAATAACAACCATCGCGTGCAACTGGAAGTCAGGGACCCGGCGGGTGAACTGATCCGCACCGCAACCTTAAAGGCGGCGGGCCGTACTATCCCTTACCAGCCATCGATTTCAGGGTTTACTATCCCAGATAAAAATCCGGATGAGCTGTTGCTTCGCGTCGAGACGCCGGGCGATACCTGTTTCCTTGACCTCGCCAGTGTCAGCAATTACCATTACCCACGGCATATAACCGGATGGATGAAGTTTAAAAATTCCTGGACCATGAAGGCACTTCGATGGCCGGTATCGCAGGTTTTCAAATTAACCAGCGGTAATTACAGGCACCGGAAAACGGTGAAGGGGTATATCCTGTTCAACAAGGCCATTTACCGGATCGGGGATACCGTTAAACTGAAAGGGTATGTGCTCAATAAACACAATCGCCGGGTGAACCGGCCGCTGAATCTCGATCTCGTATCGGATCCGGATTACGAAGAGGATAATATCCGGCTCGGTAAAATTCCGCCTTCCCACCCGGGTTCATTCCACCACGAATTTGTGCTGGGTGATTCGCTCGATTCGGATGAAACCTACACTATACGGCTTTACGACAGGAAGGGGCGATCTGTGAGTGGTGAGATCACGGTGGAAGATTATGTGAACGATGAAGTGGCAACCCACGAGTTCCGGTCGCTGGTGAAGGAATATACCAGGGGTGACAGTATGTTGTTTACTGCAAGTGCGAAAGATGCTGCCGGACTTCCACTGATGGATGGCACCGTCAGGTTCTACCTGATAGCTGGCTCGGCCACAGGACCACAGGCAGACCTGGTGTATGTTCCTGATACCTTAATGCGGATGATCAGGCCGCTGCTGGTTGACAGCGAAACCCGGTTTGCTGTTCCCGCCTCTGCCATACCCGCTGCCAGCATGCGGCTTAGGGCGGAAGCGGTGTTTGTGAACAGTAATAACGAGACCCATACCGAAACAGTCGATGTAGGATACAGTGAAGAACGCGAGCAGGTGGTCGTACGGACCGAAGGTGCCTGGCTGCATGTGGAATACCGGCTGCTTGGGGTTGCCACCGATACCACCGGTTATTTCAGTACCGGCAAAGACCCTCGTTACACCGCCACACATTTCCCGGCAAGGATCCGGATCCATCCTTATGCGGGTCACTATTTTTTTTCCGCAGGCCAGGCAAGACAGCAGTATATGGTAGAATCTGCCGGCCAGTCGCTCAACTGGCGGAATATCCAGGAAAAAGACAGCTGTGGTTTTGCCATCGACAACCCCATGGGTCTGCTGGTGCACTACACTGTTTCGCTGGGAAAAAAAGTCATTGCGACCGGCGCAGACACCACGGTTAATATAACATGGAAACAACGCCTGAAAAAAAATACAGCGTATGATGTGCGGCTGAGGTGGATCTGGCAGGATGCGGAACGCAACGGGCAGTTCATCCTGTATGCGCTGGATAAATTACTGAATGCATCCGTTGCCGCCAACGAAACGGTTTATCCCGGACAAACTGATAAGGTAAAAATTGTGCTGACAGACCGCAAAGGCAGGCCGGCAGAAAATGTAAACCTCACTGCTGTCACCTATAATGCCCAGCATAAAGATCATATCAGGGTTCCCACACCTCCCTATCTCGACAGGATGCGGTACCGGCCGGGCTTCAGCAATGGCAGCTTCAGCACCAGTCATACCAATACAACGGGCTCTTTCCTGTTGGCAGGGCACGATCCGATAAGGCAGAAGTTTTCAACCGACACCCTGGTATACTACCAGTTGCTGAAGCCTGCTTATCCTTACCGGAGGGTCTCAATGGTTACAACCGATTCCCGTCCACAGCTTTCGGTGTATGTAGTAAAAAAAGGAGTGCCGCAGGAGATTCATATCCTGTCGGTCAATAACCAGCTGGTTTATTACAATGACGTTACCGATAAAGCTGAATTTTCCTTTCACGGAGTGCACGGCTTCAACCGCCTTACCATCCGTCTTGATTCATTCCGCGTGGTAATTGACAGTATTTACCTGCAACCGTATTATAAACACCACCTCTCCTTTGACCTGGATAGCCTGCCTGCCGGGGCAGTTAAATATGCGCAACGGCCGGAACTGACACCTTCCGAGCGCCTGTCATTACAGCAGTCAATCGTTCGATTTGAAAGCCACGTGAATGCCCGGGATGCCTGGGTCTGGCAGGGCGACCGGATCTTTTACCTCGACAAAATGGGCACCCACCAGGTTGGTCCTTTTGATCCCTCAGACAGTGTCACTTACTATAAACCCGGCGGGTTCGACCTGAAATTCAGGATGGAAAATGATTTTGTGTACCGTGTATCCCGTGGCCTGACCCGTATGGTGCACCAGCCGATGTTTGATCCGAAAAAGCCAGCCTTACTCAGGACGGTACCAGAAACGTTGTGGCAAATTGCCGATACCATTCCTGATGCTCCGGTCATCAGTTACGAGAAGCAGTTGGTGACTGCTCCATTCCTGGAGACATCCGGCCGCACAGTGGGCAGGGAAACCAGCAACGCCTGGCTGCAGTTGCATTTGCCCGCCGATACCATTTTCAGATATGCCGTGTTGTATAACCAGGACACGGTGATCATACGCAACCCATTGCAGGAGTCGGTGATACCTGTGAAGGCGGGCAACTATAATCTTGTACTGGTGACCGCAGCCCATCATTACCTTTTAAAGGAAAACCTGCTTATCCGTGCGGATGGACGGACATTGCTGTCATTCAGCAGGCCGGATTATTCCAGTTCGAATGATTTTATAAACCAGCTTCGGGAAAAACAGCAGGCCGGGCGACAGGACCGGATCCGCCACAATCAAAGACCCCTTCAAATGGAAAAAATACCGGGGAACAGGATCCTGCAACGGATGTACCCCGAAGGCAGTGCCCTGGTGCAGGGTCGTGTGATCGACAAACAGGGCCGCGAACCGATTCCGCAGGTATCCATCCGTCTGGAAGGCTTCGAAGGCGGGGCAACGACCGATGAACACGGTATGTTCCGTCTCCCCGGATTGAAAACCGGGAGATATACACTGGTGGCGGGTGCTATCGGTTATGGGGAGACAACTGTTGATTTCAAAATTGCGGAAGGGGGTAAACTGGACATACCGGTGGAACTGGATATCTACAGGGGTGAGCTGGGTGAAGTCGTATTGACAGCTTATGGCACAACAAAGCGTAAATCAGTAACGGGCGCCATAAGCATTGTATCATCCCAGAAACTGCAGGGTCGTGTTGCCGGGGTTAGTATCGTGCAATCAGTAAACAAATCATCCAGGATCGTGATTCGCGGAAGCTCCAGCGTCACAAGCAATGCGAGACCAATCTATGTGGTCGACGGGGTGGTAATGGATTTGGCTCCCGATGAATCAACAATGGCAGTGTCGCAGGTGGAGGTGCTCAGGGATGCCGCTGCTTCTGCCATTTATGGTGCAAGGGCCGATCAGGGAGTGATCATCATTACCACAAATGGTTTCAGGCCGCCGGCCATGCGTGAAAAATTCCGGGACTATGCCAACTGGATACCTGACCTGCTTACGGATCGAAACGGGGAAGTGACATTTGATATCAACTACCCGGATAATCTCACTGGCTGGGAGACACATGTGGTTGGAATGGACCGGAAACGGCGGTACGTAAAAGCCACGTTCTTCACACGTACTTTCAAACCCGTGGTGGCGCAGCTTTTCGGTCCTTCATTCCTCGTGGACGGGGACTCGGCCGTATTCACAGGCAAACTGATCAACTACACCAGTGAAACGAAAGAATTGCAATGGCAGTTTTCCGGAGGCCCGGCCGTGCAATCCGGATCATACCAGCTTCAGGCGGGTGCCTCAGAGGCTGCCGGGCATGGTGTTATGGTACAGGGGACCGACACACTTAGTGCGGCTTACAAGCTGCACATGGCGAATGGATACGGTGATGGTGAGACCAAAAAGATTCCGGTACTGCCACTTGGTACAATGGAGACGATCGGGAAATTCTGGATGCTGGACCGGGATACCACTATTACGTTCAGCCCGGACACCGCTGCCGGTCCGGTTCATTTTTATGCGATGGCAAATACAACCGACCTGATGCTGCAGGAGCTGGATGGATTGCGTCTCTATCCATGGTTCTGCCTGGAGCAGACAGCATCGAAACTTCGCGGACTGATCCTCGAACGGGAAATCCGCAAACAACTGAACGAGCCGTTCAAATATGAAAAAATGGTCGCCTACCTCCTGGATAAAATCCAGACCTCACAGTTGCCCAATGGAGGCTGGCCATGGTGGAAAGGAGGCCCGTCTGATCATTCGGTCAGCAGTTACGTAATGCGGTGCCTGACTGACCTGCCGGCGAATCCGCTGCTTAATTCGACCATCCGGAGCGGACTGCTCTTTCTTGAAAACTCAATGAAACATGCAGGCGAGTCAGTACGACTGGAGTCCCTGTACAGCATGAGCGAAGCAAAACATAGTATTGATTATGTAACTGCGCTCCGCACAATGGAGTTTGACAGCCTAGACATCCACCAGCAGTGGCTCTTTGCGCGGGTGTTGCAGAATGCCGGCAGCCCTGTGCAGGTTTACCTCGACAAACTGATGCTGAAGAAGCAGGGGAACGTACTGGGAAATGTATACTGGGGAGAGGAGCACTACAGATGGTACAGCAATGCCATGGCCACTACCGTACTTGCCTTCCGCACCCTGGCTGCTGCGGGCGGTTACGAGCAGGACCTTAAAGGGATGGTTGGCTATTTTCTCGACAAACGTTCGCGTGGCCACTGGAACAATACTGTGGAAACGGCCTCGGTACTTTCGGTGATGTTGCCTTATATCATGAAACAACAGTCGCGTTTTACCAGTCCTCCACAGGTTGTGGTCAACAGTATGAACATCGACCGCTTTCCGAAAAAACTGACACTTGATCCGGCAACAGCCCTGCAGGTAAGCAAGACAGGCGGAGGTATTGTATATCTCACGCTTTCGCAGGAAATTTTTAACAGGGAGCCGGAGCCGGTGTCCGGACAGTTTGTGATTGATACCTGGTTTGAAGTGGCCGGACGCAGGTCCGCTGTCCTTACTGCCGGTGCCAATGCAGTTATGAAAATCACACTTGACCTTAAAAAAGATGCCGAGTATGTGCAGTTCGAAATCCCAATCCCTGCAGGATGTACCTATGCGGCCAAACCACAGGGTACGGATGGAATCCACCGTGAGTACCTGAAAGACCGGATGGCATTTTTTGTGCCTTTTATGAGGGCAGGCAAGTACGAATATGAGATCCGGCTGGAACCCAGGTATACGGGCATTTACCATATCAACCCGGCAAAATCCGCGCTGATGTATTTCCCCGTATTTTACGGGCGGACAGGAATAAAAACGATGGCTATTGAAAAATAAATAATGGGTACCATGCCTTTATGTAGTTGATAACCAGCCGGGAAAAACCGCGAATAGTAATTATACCTGTTGTAATTACTGTAGGGTACTTGCAAATCGGGAACCCAGTATATATATTTATGCTGAACCCGTACAAATATGCATTCGTTCCTCAGGAAGCTTAACAGTCTTTTCGCGCAGCGATCGATCGCCACATCCATTCCTTATATAGAGGAACAGGAGATGGTGGATACGGACGCTGACCACTATGCATTTATCATCGGGAGTGTATTTACCTACTTCAACGACCTGCCGGAAGAGCTCAAACGCCGTTTTGTGAAACGGGTGTATCATTACCGTCGGCTGAAACAATTCCATTACATCGGAGTGGAAAACAATGAGGATACGGCTATCCTGGTGAGTGCTTCAGCGGTGCAGGTCACATTTGGTCTCAAGAACTACCAGATGGCCTACTTCAAGGATATCTATATCCTGGCCGATGCGTACCATATGGAGAATGATACGGAGCTGTATGTCGGACACGTAGCCCCGGACGGCATTTATCTTTCCTGGAAACATTTCCTGTACGGGTACTCTTATAAAAACGATAACGTGAATGTGGCGGTGCATGAGATGTCGCACGCACTATTATACAATAACTACTTTGCACAGTTTGGCGGTGACAGTAATTTCCGTCTGAACTATGAAAAGTTTTCCATGCAGACGGGGCCGATCCTCGCTGATGTTATTACCAACCGCAGGAGTTACCTGCGCAACTATGCATTTACCAACATGCATGAATTCTGGGCGGTCAGTGTCGAGGCGTTTTTCGAAAACCCGGTCGGGTTGCGGGAAAATATGCCTGACCTCTACGACTCGCTCTGCAAGGTCCTGAACCAGGACCCTACCACCATGTCGAAAATCCTGGTGGATCTTAATTAGATCGCGACAGGATTTTTGTAAACCGTTTTACATCTGCGTCGGGTGTGATTTCCGTTCCATTGACTAAATGATCCGCGAGTTGTTTTGCGAAGAAAGGTGCGAGTGAACAACCCTTCGTGCCCATGCCGTTGAGGATGGCGACCTGGGGATGATGCGGGTGTATGCCGCAGAACGGGCGTCGTTCCATGGTGGCCGGCCGTAAACCCGACCGGTGTTCAAGGATTTTGTAAGGCAGTTTCAGCCATTCATCCAGCACCGCTTTTGTTTTATCGAGGAACTCCTGCGTCGGATCCGGATTGTCAAACTTCCATGCATAACTGGAACCAATCCAGAATTTGTTTTCATCCGTCATGGGCACAAGCAGCATGGATTTTTTATAAATATTGAAAGCCGGCAGCCCGGGAATTTCGAGTACCAGTGCTTCCCCTTTATTCGGCGAATAGGGGAGAAGGGAAAACTGCGGGTTTTCAAATCCGCCGGGACCATCACAGTAAATGATTTTAGAAGCCATAATGTCCCGGTAGCGCACCCCATCTGCGTGAAAACTTAATGCTGACCTGTCGAACCATTCTTCCAGCAATGCACCATTGCTGATAAGCCGGTTGCGCCACGCGGGAAGCAGCACCTCCATGTGGGCGCTGTATGCCGGCCGTATTTCCCCGCAACCGAATTCGTAATTGAAGTAAGGGTTGAAGTGGTTTTGTTCGGGGTAGGCAAACACATACTCGTCTGCTGCTTTTATTTTCTCCAGGAATCCTTCACGCATAAATGGATTTGGGAAAAAATCGATCACGTTGCGATGGGAGATCGCAGTGATGCCAAGGTCGTTCCCGATTTCCGTGTATGCTTCCCAGGCGAAAGGCATAACCTGTTCGGCCATCCATGCCGTGGTCATCCTGCGCCCGGTCACCGGGTTGATGATGCCCGCTGCAATATGGGATGGACTTTGCTTCGTCGGCAAATCAATCACCAGTACGGTTTTCTCCTGCTGCTGCAGGAAATAACTGAGGAAGGTGCCGGACACGCCCTGGCCGATAATGAGGTAATCGTAAACCATGCTGCAAACTTAATTCACTTTTGAACCATGCCCTTACGGGATAGCGGGAAAAAGAGTTTGTTTTTTTTCCGTGCCAGTCGGATGGGCCGGGTGAAATAGTTAAAGCCAGCAGGGGTGAGGGTGATTTTATGTCCGTTGTTTCCAATTGCCCATGGAATGCTGCCGGGATACACGAACGGTTCAAATCCGATGATTTCAAAATGCACCGTGTCGGCCTCATAAAAATCCTGGGCAAAAAAATAAAGGCTGTTGCCATAATGTGGTTTGGGTCTTGATTTCCCGAAACGGATGGACCGGATATTGACCGGGGCCCCGTATTTATCCCAGAAGGCAAAGGAGTTGATGCTGGTAAACCGGCTGATGGAGTCATCTACGGAGGCAACGCTTTCCGGCTGCCTCTGCGGGGTGAGTAACCAATGGTCTTTCCCCTGCTTTACCCATTTGCCATTTACAAAAAACGCCCGCTGGGGTAAACCGGGGAACAGCAGGCTGTCGCGTGACGGGTCAATCAATGCAAGTTCAAATGTGGAGTCGGCCAGCAGCTGCACGCGCGATGGAGATCCCGGGAGCCCGAAATACCTGTCGCCCCCAACTGGTTCAACCACGCGACAGGAAGAAAATAAAAGCACAAGACACGATATGTATATAACCAGCCGGGACATCTTCAGTAATCAAGATAAAGAAAAAAGGCGTGTAACGGATGAACCGGTTACACGCCCTCTCTTTGGGAACCTTTTTGTTATTCTACGGAAATCCGGATCCCATCGCTATGGGCACTGAATTCCGGTGCATACATACACTGGATGCTGGCGATGCCATTGCTGAATTCCCCCTTGTGTGTTACAAAAAGATTGTATTCGAACACATAGGTGCCACGGTTGAGGTGACTGATAAAGAAATTCGTGGAGGCATCGCGGGTACTTTCGTAATATCCCAGACCGCCCTGGTATCTGTAACCACTCAGTACGTTGACCGGTTCAAGACCTGCCGCGCGCATGTCTTTCAGGTGTACGTATTCCATTTCGCGGTCCACGCGTAACTCGATACGAACGGTCAGCTGGTCACCCACCTTCAGAGTTTCGTTTTCACCGACTGCCACCAGTTGCGGACCACGGTCGGTATTGCGGCGGATAAACAGCTTTTTATCCAGTTTCAATGGTGTGGCTGCACTGGTAATCTTGTCGAGGTCTTCGAAATACTGCCAGTACACCGCACCCCATGAAGGCTGTGTGCTGTTGGGGGTGCCACTGGTGGTGATTTTTATATTACCCATTGACGGCAGGACCTGCGGGCCATCCAGTTTTTCCCTGAAATATCCCGTGCCCGCTTCCTCCTTACCCGCTGTGGCGGCGATCACCTTATTGCCGAGCTGCACCTGCACGGTGGTGTTGGATTCGATCCACTTGCTGCCCTGGAGGAGCAATGCATAACAGGCTTCAGCAGTAGCTTTGGTGGATTCCCAGTTGTTGGTCTGTTTGTTCCGCACCAGCCATGTTTTCAATTCGTCTGTGGTTGGCTGGTCCGCGCCCGCTTCCTGGAATGCTTCTATGAGTAATGCCTGGCGCTCCAGTGGTGCTTCGTACCACCACCATCCGCGGTTAGTGTCTTTCCAGTAACGGCCGAGTTCTGTATTCACCACGGATGTTTCCTTCAGCGATTTCAATATTGCCGCAGGGGTTTGTTTATCACCTTTCCGGTGGAGTACCAGGGCGGTCATGCCCTGCATGTATTTGCTCTGGTCTTTCCATGCAAGCGGAAGGCGGCTCATGAAGTAATCGTATGCGGTCTTCGGACCTTTTGCCATGGTTATCTCCGGGAAGAAACTGCGCATGTACAGGTACTGTACCTGTAATGAGCCCGGGGTATACTTTTTCAGGTCGGTCTTGTCTTTGATAAGACGATCGTAGTCTTCTCTCGCTTTTTTATCGAGATAGGGAATTGCATTGTTGAGGATGTCCTGCAATTGTGTTTTCTGTTTCGCGCTCACCGCATTCAGCCGGATCAGGTGACCAATACCGGATACAATGTATTGTGTGATATAACGGTCGTCCGGGCCGCCGCTGAACCATACGAAACCGCCATTGGATGACTGTTTTTCTTTCAGTTTCCCGAGGCTTTTGTCCAGTTCCGCTGACATTTTCACCAGGTTGAACAGGTCGGCAATATGTTTGCGTTGTTCTGTTTCTGTTTTCGCCTGCAGCAACCAGGGTGTTTCTGCGGCGAGTACGGATTTAAGTTCCTCGTTTTTAAACAGGTTGCTCACAAGCGTGGCACTGTCGCCTCCCGCTGCCCATTTGTCAAACACCGCTTTCAGTCTGGGTGAACTGCTGGCGATCATGGACGCCAGTGTATTGGCATAATACCGGTTCCAGGTCTGTTCAGCACAGTCATAGGGATATTCCATCAGGTAGGGCAGTGATTGCACAGCCAGCCATACGGGGTTGGACGTGTATTCAACGGTAAGTGACTGTTGGGTCAGTGTCTCGCTGCTGCCTGCGTTGATGAGTTTTTCAAATTTGAAATCAGCGGTGCCATCCCCTTTCATGCTGACCGGAAGTGATTCCGTTACCAGCGTGCGGTTGCTCAGCACCGGCAAACTGTTTTCCTCACCATCACTATGGGCGCCGGCTTTTGCCACGATCCGCCATACCAGCGCATCATCATAGAGGTAGGGGACTTCCATCGGGAAGCGGAGCGTTTCGCTTTGCCCCGCTGCTATGGTGAAATACTGTTGCGGGATCACGTTCATGAACCGTCCATCGACGGGTTCATTGGTGGCTGCATCGAAAAGTTTCAGTTCGGCCTGCCCGGTGATTTCCTTATCGGTCATGTTCACCACTTTTGAACTGAATTCCATCTTATCGCCCTGGCGGAGGAAACGCGTGGGGTTTGGCTGGACCATCAGTTCTTTCTGGGTAACGATCTCGCGGCTGGACAACCCTGATGCGAGGTCTTTGGTAAATGCCAGTGCCTGGAACTTCCATTTGGTAAGGGCTTCAGGCATGGTGAAGCTGAACTCGAGATTGCCCTCCTTGTCGGTGCGTAATTCAGGGAAGAAAAACGCGGTTTCATTGAAGTTTTTGCGGATCTGGACGGGGTCGGATGATTGCGATTGAACGCCCGCTGATGGGTCTTGCGCGATAGCAATTGAATCAGATGCCTGAATTGTTACCATTTTCACCCTCATATTTTCTAGAAATCCATCTTGGTCCATCGCAACAGAAGGCGCAGCGGCAACACTTAAACTGGCAGACCTTTCAACCTCTTCAATACGAGCAGTTGTGAATCGCATCTCCTTTTTGCCTTTCGAATAACCACCGCCCGGCACCGCAACCCCATCAATCCCAAATGTCAGCATATCATAGTCCTTTTCCAGTCTCCTGTAATCACCACCCCTTAACGGACGTGTATTCGCATTGACCTCTGTAAAATTTGCTGATCCATCCCAGCCGATCCCCGAACGGAAGTTTTCCCAGATGGATGGCCGGTTCCAGTTGAAGGTATAAAACTGGTCAAGTGAGGCATCATACATCGATGCCAGTACTTCGGCCGCGACTGACTCATTATTATTGCCCGAAATTTTCAGTTTCCATTTTTCCTCGCTGCCCGGCAATGTCTTATCCCGGAAGCTGGCATATTCAATCTTCAGTTCCTTGTTATCCCATGGCACGTTGATATCCTTCGAATACGAAAAGATGCGGTTGTGTTTTGCAAATACCCAGGACATTCCAAAGCCTCCGCGATCTTTTTCATCCGCACTCACCGGGATATTCTTCCGCCCCCGGTCCATCTGGAACACGCTGAAGGATGATACATTCCTTGCAGTTGCTGAATCATAGGAAACACGTTCCACCTGTTGCACCACAAACACCTTGTCAGCGGCAGTGCCGAGACCAACAATCGTTTTTTCACCCGGACGTATATTGCCAGGAGCCTGTGTCCACAGGTATCCGGAAGGGGCCATCTCTTTCGAATCCAGCAGCTGGATATAGTGGATGTCTTTCACTTCGGCACCTTCCTTATCATTTGTCACGATCTCGATCAGGTACCAGCCCGGCGCGAAACTGGTTTTTCCCAATGGAAATGGTTTTTGTCCCGTGATTGAATCGGTCTGCTCAAACACCTTTTCCAGCTTCTTCCATCCTGCCGGGTCTGTTTCCTGGTCGTATTCGTCATTGGGGAACGACTGGACATACATCTCCTTACTCATCGCAAACTGGTCTGCGCGCTCCCAGAGCCGCGAACGGATCAGGCGTTTTTCTTCCTCCAGCCTGGTAATGGTTACGCGAGCTGTAGTCGGCTGCAATTCGCCATTGCTGTTTTCCGCGCGTACAGCCAGTGTCTTCAGGCTATCTGCCGGTAAACTGGCAGGCAGGTCGTTTTTCAGGAACAATGACTTATACCCGACGGTGACGGTCTGCTCAGCACTCCTTGTTTCGCCCGCGCCATCCGTCACGTCAACCGTCACCGAATAATCAAATACGGGATCGAGTTTACGGCTTACCGAAAGGTCAGGTAAAGCGTCAAAGCTGATTTCAAATTCACCTCCCGCACCCGTTGTGGCTTCTCCATGTGTGATCTCCATTGATTCGGAAGATGGATACCATCCCCGGTAAAGCCATGGATAGATATAACGCGCATTCCGCCGCACGCGGTACACTACTTTAGCCCCATCGATTGCATTACCGGCGTAAGCAGTTGCCTTGCCCGTCAGTGTAATTTTATCATTGACTTTATAGGTACCGGTCAGTGGCTTGAAGCTCACTTCGTATTTGGGACGTTTGTATTCTTCCACCTTGAAATCAGCCGAGCCGGACGGGTCAGTGGTAACAATGGTAAAGTTTCCTGTCAGCCCACCGGCCGGAATGGTGAACCGTCCGTTGAATGAGCCGAATTCATTGCTGGTAACAATGGTGGAATCAATTGTTTCATCGTTCACATCTTTCAGCAAAACGGTTGTTTTATGGCCGCTCACAATATCCGAACCCGGTCCGCCCTTTCTTTTGCGGAGCAGGATGCCTTTGTAGTAAACGGTCTGTCCCGGACGATAAAGTCCGCGATCAAGGAAGAGGAACACCTTTGGCTGGATCACTTCTTCCTGTTCTTCGTCGCGACTGTAATACACCCGTGACACCTGGTCATCCATATACAGCCGATCGCCGTTAAACGAGATTTCCAGTTTGAGGTTGTCGGCCCGGTAATTATTTTTTCCCTCACGCACCGGTTTCGCCATTTTGAAATGGCCGTTGACATCGGTTTTGTACACAGCCTCTTTGATGGTGCTGTACTTGTAGGTGTCGTAATTGTATTTTTCCTGCCATACCTGGACACTTGCGGCGTTGAGCGGCTGGCCATTATCCCGGTTTAATACAAAGTAGTCGTCGCCCCGGTTGACAAAGCTGATGGACGATACATAAAACAAACCGGCGTTTACCAGGAGTTTTGTATCTGTCATTTTTTCGCCGGAGGACGCCAGCAGGATATATTCGCCGACCGGTAACGCATCAGCCCTGATCTCCACTGCATGTTCCTGCAAGTCATTGGTGAGCGGCAGTGCCTGCTCCCAGCTGCGCACGGCAGCGGTACCCACCAGCGATGGCCATGATTTTTCCTGGTAAATTTCCTTCAGGCTTTCCTTTAGTTTTTTATCCGCTTTCACCACGCGCAGGTACACTTTTGAAAGGTTGCGGTAAGCGATCCGGATCCGGAATGGCTGGCCGGGAAGGTTTACATTCTCTACACGGAAATCCAGCGAAGGGGCATTGACCTGGTTCAGCAGGTTGTAGGCATTGACCTTTCCTTCGGATGAATCTTTCTGTGAAAGGATCTGTTCCAGTATACCACGGGCCTTGACCCGTTCCAGGCGGTGGGTGGTATCCCCCAGTGCGGAATAGGTGGCGGCATTCTGTTCATGGAAGGCTGCCACGAGGTACCATGCCTGTGCCGCGGCCGGCGTAGTATTGTACTGGTGGGCGATATGGTTTACCGCATTAAAGTAATAGGTTTCTTTTTCCGGGTGTACCGAGTTGCTGTATACAAACTGGATCCGTTGCAGGTCCACATCTATGAGTGCATCCGGCTTTGCATCATTTAAATGGAAGGCCACCAGTTGCTGGTACAGCAACAAGGCTTTGTGGTGTAAGGAGGCTGTATCCTTCGTCTCAAATTTCCGGTGGATAAAATCGGCGGCGGGATCAAATGCCGATGCGGTGGATATCTCGAAGGCATATGCCGGTTTGGTAATGGAACGTTCGTCGTTGCGGAAATAGTCCAGCGCGCGATGGGCGAGCAGGTCAAACATTGTCGGACGCAGGTGTCGCATATTCCCTTTGAAAAGCAGGGCGTCATAATCTTTCAGGGTTATTTTCTGCAGGGCGGTTTTGTCATCCACCGAAAAAAGGAAGAGTTTCCCGATCCTGTCGTGCAGTTGTTCGGCCGACCAGGTAGCGATATCTTCCGGTTTATAGGAGGTGCCGGTACGGTTGTATAACTGCCAGCGATGGCGGTTGAAGTAGGCGAGGTAAAGATCCGCGGCGAGGCTGGAGAGGATCTGCCTGGATACAGGCCTGGCAGTAGCCAGTTCCGCTTCCACTTCCTTTATCCCGATCAGTTCATTGTCTTCCCGGTTTTCCCCCTGCAGTGTCAGCTGGTAGGCGAGGGCTTTGATTACCTGTGCCTGCTGGTTTTCTTTTTTCGCAAGCGCATAGATTTTTTTGACCTCGGTCAATGCCGAAGCAGGTAAGCGTTTCTCCATCCAGGAGTCGACGAGCTTCCACTCTTTTTCATAATTTTTAACAGGTGTCTGTCCCTGGCTCTTCTGTGCTGTCATGCAGGTTACGATTAAAATAGAGATGAAATACAGGATTCTCTTCATAGTCATAAATTAAATCTCACTCAATTTAGAAAAAAACGATGCAGGTATGGGATGCGGGACGGATGCAAATTACACAAACCCCTGCCGAAGACCCGGAATCCGTTGCTTCCGGGATTGTTATGGTTTCGTGAATGGAAAACGCCATTTAGCGGAAAAGCCAGCAGGCGCATTAAATCCGCATAGACAGGCCCTGACGCCGGCAGGTTTAATGCATGGAAAACTATTCGTTTCCCTTAACCAAATTCGTTGTTAAGTGCTGGAAGCGAATGAAAAAACCGGCACGGCGGCACGTGCTTTGGTCCCTGTTTACCAGGATCCGGTTTTGGATCTGAAGATTTAAAACTATAAAACATGAAAACGATTTTTACCCTTATTGCTTCAGTGCTCCTGAGTGTGTCATTGTCTGCTGCGGAGGTGCGGCCTGGCGGAACGGTTATGGTTAAGTCGGGTGACAACTCAAAAATCCGCGTGGTGCTCGACGGGAAAACATTCGAACCCAATGATGATGCGGTGATCATTACCGGACTGTCAAACGGCCAGCACAGTATTGCGGTGTATAAACAACGGGCCGGGTTTTTTAACCAGCGCACACGGTTTGACATGGTATACAACAACTCACTCAATGTAAGCCGTCGCAGCAATTACGAGATCAGTGTCGGTCGCAACAACCGCGTGCAGGTACAGGAGACACGCGGTAATGGCAATGTATACAACGACCGTCAGTATGACTACAACGACGGACAGTGGGGCGGGGATGATGATGGTGGCCGGTACAATACATCGCTGAACAGCCGCGACTTTGATCGCCTGCTCCAGACCATTGACAAGGAATGGCTGGAAAGCAATAAGGTGAAATCGGCAACGCAGGTGGTGAAATCAAACGCGCTGAGTACCGCACAGGTCATACAACTGATGCAGTTGTTCAGTTTCGAGAACAACAAACTCGAAGTGGCCAGGCAGGCTTACCGCAATACGGTTGATAAGCGTAACTATGACGAGGTGATTGATATGCTCACATTCCCTGCACACAGGGAGGAGCTGGAAAGATACCTGCGTACAAACAGGTAAGGATGGTGTAAAAAAAAGGAATGCTCCCAACCGGGAGCATTCCTTTTTTGCCGGATAAGTATCCAGTTATTTTTTACCGATTACCTCGGCGATTTTTTTACCGATATCAGCAGGGCTGCTGACCACATGGATCCCGCATTCCTCCATGATTTTCATTTTTGCGGCAGCGGTATCATCTGCGCCGCCCACGATCGCACCTGCGTGACCCATCCGGCGTCCGGGAGGGGCCGTCTGTCCGGCAATGAAACCAACAACCGGTTTTTTATTACCCGTAGCCCTGATCCAGTTGGCCGCTTCCGCTTCCATACCACCACCGATCTCACCGATCATCACGATAGCATCCGTTTCGGGATCGTTCATCAGCAGTTCAACCGCATCACGGGTGGGAGTGCCGATGATGGGGTCCCCACCGATACCAATGGCGGTAGAAATGCCAAGACCTGCTTTCGCCACCTGGTCAGCCGCTTCGTAAGTCAGGGTACCTGATTTGGACACGATACCGATGCGTCCCGGTATGAATACGAAGCCAGGCATGATACCTACCTTGCACTCATCTGCGGTGATCACACCAGGGCAGTTGGGCCCGATCAGTCGTGTGTCTTTCCCTACGAGGTAATTTTTTACTTTCACCATGTCCTGGACCGGAATACCCTCGGTGATACAAACCACCAGTTTGATTCCTGCCTCGGCAGCTTCCATGATCGCATCGGCCGCAAATGCGGGAGGCACGAAGATGATGGATACATCCGCACCGGTTTCCTTAACACAGTCAGCCACGGTATTAAAAACGGGCTTCTCGAGGTGTTTGGTTCCGCCTTTGTTAGGGGTCACACCACCAACTACGTTTGTACCGTATTCAATCATCTGGGTAGCGTGGAAAGTACCTTCGGTACCCGTAAATCCCTGCACCAGGACCTTTGAATTCTTATTGACAAGAACACTCATGAAATATTCATTTATCGGTGAAAAAAGTTGGGCAAAATTAGGGGATTACGGGCAGATTAATTGTATCCCCAGGTAAGGCTTCCCCAGTAACTCTGCCAGTCAGCCGGGCCGCCTTTTTCCAGGCGCTCCATTTTTACCGTGCTGACCATCCATTTACTGCGGGGAATGACCGGAAAACGGATCTCCCCCTTGTCATTTGTGCGATAGGGAACTTTGAGGAAAATCTCCCGGTTGCGGTGCCAGACCACAGTATACTGGTTTTTCAGGGGTTCGCCTTTAAACAGGACCCTCACCGTAAGGCTGTCGTCTTCCTGCAGCTGGTAAGGATTCTGCAACGGAACCAGGTCCAGCGGAAGTGATGTTTTGCTGCAGATCCCGGGGGTGAACAGACCGCCCACCTGGAAAATAGTTTTTACACTGCGCTGGTAATATTCCCTTCCGGTACTGTCGGATTCCCGGTTACGTTTGCGGAACTCCAGTGCATCTGCCAGCTGGTCTTCGCGCAGGTAGGCTTCAAATTCCTTTGCAGGCAGGGATATGAAGGAATTGTTACTATTGAAACTGATCATCTGCGTGCCTTCTTCCTCGAGAGTCAGGCGCATACTGTCGCCCTTCACCGCTGGCATTTTATCCGCGATTGAGAATGTGCCTGAAGGCGCATGATGCAACAGGGAAACAACCTTGTCGCGGTTGCCGGTCCATCCTTCACCGGTAAAATCCTCACCCACTTCAAAACGGAGGGTGAGAACATCCCCTTTTTTATAAATGAATTTCCCGGGAGCCAGCCAGAATTCATGGGCAGCCAGTGCGAGTGTGAGCACTGTACAAGCAGAGAGGAACAATATTTTTTTCATAAAAAATCCGACGCTGCTCAGGCCAGCGGTTTTGCGTCATCACTGGTCATTTTGTCGATGTCCCGGTCGTTCGGGATTTTGCCGGTTTCTTCCAGCATCCGCATTTCCTTGGCATCCCGCAGGAAGTCAGATGCGAAAATGAACTCGTTCAGGCGCTGGTTCTTGCTGAAGATAATTTCCTTGTTTGTGCCTTCCCATTCCTTCTCACCCTGGTACATGTAGAGGATGTAGTCACCGATCTCCATCACGCTGTTCATATCATGCGTGTTGATCACCGTCGTAATATTGTATTCGTCGGTGAGTTCCTTGATGAGTTTATCGATTACAAGTGATGTCTGCGGGTCGAGACCGGAGTTGGGTTCATCACAGAACAGGTACTTTGGATTCAGCACCACCGCGCGTGCCAGAGCCACCCGTTTTTTCATCCCACCGGATAATTCCGACGGGAATTTTTTATTCGACCCGACGAGGTTTACCCGCTCCAGCACTTCATTCACCCTTTTCATTTTGGCAGAGTGGTTGTCACTGGTAAACATATCGAGTGGAAACTTGACATTCTGCTCTACGGTCTGGCTGTCAAACAACGCAGAGCCCTGGAACAGCATGCCGATTTCCTTGCGGATTTCTTTTTTTGCTTTATGATCCATATTGGTGAAATCCTTTTTATCATAAAGGATGGATCCGGAATCGGGATCGAAGAGACCGACAAGGCATTTCTGCAGCACCGTTTTCCCGCTTCCGCTGGAGCCGATGATCAGGTTACACTGGCCGGATTTGAATACGGCACTTACATCCTGGATCACGGTTTTGTCGGCAAAACTTTTCCTTATGTTCTTAAATTCTATCAAGGGTCACAGTTTTAAATCAATTTAAATCCTAGCCTTTCCCGAGCAGCAGTGCTGAAAGGATATAATCCGAAAACAGCAGCAGGATACAGCTCACCACCACTGCTTTTGTGCTCGCCTTACCGATTTCAAGCGCTCCACCCTGTACATGGTAACCATAGTATGCGGGGACGCTGGCGATGATAAAGGCAAACGTATAGGACTTGGCCAGCGAAAAAAAGACGTTGTAAGGCAGGAAACCTTCGCGCAGGCCTTTGTCAAAAGCATCATGCGGGATGATCCCGGTGAGGTCACCGGCAAGGCGTCCGCCCCAGATTCCCAGTGCCATCGACAGTACCACGAGGAAGGGGATCATCAGCAGGCCGGCGAGGATTTTAGGCATTACGAGGTACGACTTGGTATTGATCCCCATAATTTCCAGTGCATCGATCTGTTCACTCACCCGCATATTACCCAGTTCACTGGCGATCTTGCTGCCAACCACCCCCGCAAGTACGATACAGGTCAGGGTTGGGGCAAATTCAAGGATCACCGTATCCCGCACGATCTGCGCGATAGTGGACAGCGGGATCAGCGGGCTCACCAGCTGGTAGGCCGTCTGCAACGTGGATACAGCCCCGATGAATACGGAGATGATCACCACGATCCCCAGCGACCCGATACCGATATCGGAACACTGGTGCATAAATTCCTTCCAGTACATTTTGCCATTTTCAGGCCGGGAGAACATGCCTTTCAGCATCATTACGTATTGCCCGATATCCTTAATGAACTTCATTCAATTATTTATACTGTAAAATACTAATAAAACAGTCCCTTACATGTCCTTGCTCACCTTTTTGAACTTCTTCCACCAGGGTGAGGTCCTGACCACTTCCTCGGTAGGGATGGTATCCGTCGATTTGGTCTGGGCATCCACCACCGCGATCAGTGCCATGTTGACGATACTGCGGACAGAGCTACCCAACTGCAAAACGTGTACTGGTTTTTTCAAACCAAGCAAAATAGGTCCCACCGCATCAGAACCCCCCAGGGTCTGCATGATATTATAGGCGATATTCCCCGCTGCGAGGTTGGGGAAAACCAGGGTATTTACGTCTTTGTCCACCAGCTCGGAAAACGGGTAATTTTCTTTGAGCAATTCCTTGTTGAAAGCCATGTTGGCCTGGATTTCCCCATCGATCACCAGCCCGGGCATCCTGTCCTTCACCATTTGTGTGGCATCCGCCACCAGCCTGGCTTCCGGGGAATTGCTGCTCCCGAAATTGGAGTAGCTGAGCATGGCTATTCGCGGGATCAGGTTGAAGTGCCGGACCGCTTTTGCAGTGAGCAGGGTGATCTCGGCCAGTTCCCCTGCGGTGGGGTTGAAATTGACCGTGGTATCTGACAGGAAGAGGGGGCCCTTCTTGGTCAGCATCAGGTACATTCCCGCTATTTTTTTGACGCCATCCTCGGTCCCGATCACCTGGAGTGCCGGACGGATAGTATCGGGGTAATTTCTCGTCAGTCCGGAGATCATTGCATCCGCATCTCCACATTCCACCATCATACACCCGAAATAGTTCCGGTCGCGCATGATCTTTTTGGCCTCATAGGCATTAAAGCCGCGGCGGTTCCTTTTCTGGAAAAAGAGTTCCGAGTACCGGTGGCGCATTTCATCGGTGGATTCATTCCTTGGGTCAAAAATGGGCAGTCCCTCCACATCAATACCATTGGCCGATGCGAGATTGCGTATTTTGACTTCATCACCCAGCAGGATCGGGTAACCGATCCCTTCATCAAATACAATACTGGCTGCCTTGAGGATCTTGATATTGTCGGCTTCTGCAAACACGATCCTGCGCGGATCGCGGCGGGCTTTATTGCCGATCACACGCATCACCTGGTTATCGAGACCAAGCCTTCCGTTCAGTTCGGTCACATATTTATCCCAGTCCATGATCGGATGGGTGGCCACCCCGCTTTCCATTGCAGCAAGTGCCACGGCAGGAGCCACGCTGGCGAGGAGCCGCGGGTCAAGGGGTTTGGGTATAATATAGGAAGGGCCGAAGGTGATATTCTTGTCGTTGTAGGCAAGGTTGACGATATCCGGCACATGTGACTTGGCGAGTCCGGCAAGTGCCTTTACCGCAGCCATCTTCATGGCCTCATTGATGGAGGTGGCTCGTACGTCGAGGGCACCACGGAAAATATACGGGAAACCAAGCACGTTGTTTACCTGGTTGGGATAATCGCTTCGTCCGGTGGCCATGATGATGTCCTTGCGGGTGGCAATGGCATCTTCATAACTGATTTCCGGATCGGGATTGGCCATGGCAAATACGATCGGGTTTTTTGCCATGCTTTTTACCATCGACTGCGTCACTACATTTCCCGCACTCAGTCCGACAAATACATCCGCATCTTTCATTGCCTGGTCGAGTGTGAGATCGGCACTGGCATTGGCAAATGGCAGTTTAAAATCATCGAGATCTGTCCGGGTGCGCGAAAGCGAACCAAGAAGGTCAAACATGACAAAGTTTTCCGGCTTTGCACCATGCGCCACATACAGCAGCACACAGGCCATGGCAGCGGCGCCTGCACCGTTGATCACAAATTTTACCTTGTCAATTTTTTTCTTCTGGATCTCGAGGGCGTTGAGCAGCGCGGCCGCACTGATGATGGCGGTACCATGCTGGTCATCGTGCATCACGGGAATGCCGAGCTGCCGTTTCAGCTCGCGCTCGATATAAAAACATTCCGGCGCCTTGATATCTTCGAGGTTGATGCCACCGAAAGTTGGTTCCAGTGCCTTCACGATCTGTACAAATTTCTCCGGATCCTTTTCATTGATCTCGATATCGAATACATCGATATCGGCGAAGATTTTGAAGAGGACTCCTTTTCCTTCCATCACCGGTTTGCTTGCTTCAGGACCGATATCGCCCAGACCCAATACTGCCGTGCCGTTGCTGATAACGGCCACCAGGTTTCCCTTTGCCGTGTATTTATATACTTCTTCACGGTTCGCAAAAATTTCCTTGCAGGGTTCCGCCACACCGGGGGAATAGGCAAGGGAGAGATCACGTTGTGTTTTTGCGTCTTTGGTCGGAATAACTTCTATCTTACCGGGCCGGCCCTTTGAATGATATTCCAGTGCCAGCTGTTTACGCAAGTCTTTCTTCATGATTATTTTTTGGTGAACGGTGTAACCATCGGGCCCACCGGATAGTCCCATGACAGCAAGTGCAAGTTACTGAATATAAATTCCACGGATTCCGACCGTTCAACCCATAAATTTTGATTTACCGGGGGATTTGGACATCTTAGCAACCAGCTGCCTCCAGCCACAAAACCAACAGAACCGATAATACTACACTTATGACAGCAAACCCGGTTATCCAGACCAGCAACCTGAATTATTCTTTCCGGCCTGGGGCAAAAATCCTGAATAATATCAACCTGAATGTCCCGCAGGGAAGCGTTTATGGTTTTCTCGGGCCGAATGGTGCGGGAAAAACAACTACGCTGCGACTGTTGCTTGGCCTGCTGCGTAACCAGGAAGGCAGCCTGCAAATCTTCGGGAAAGACTTCGGGCCCAACCGGATCGAGATCCTTTCGCGGCTTGGTTCACTTATCGAATCGCCTTCGCTGTACATGCACCTTTCGGCAAAAGATAACCTTGAGGTGTACAGGATCATTTTCAAACTGCCTAAAACCCGTATCGATGAAGTGCTGAAGATTGTGGGACTGGACCAGACAGGGAAGAAAAAAGCAAAACAGTTTTCGCTGGGGATGAAACAACGTTTGTCGATAGGCATCGCCCTGCTGCACAGCCCGGAGCTGCTGATACTCGACGAACCCACGAACGGTCTCGATCCGAATGGTATCATTGAAACCCGCGAACTGATCCGCACACTCAACCGTGAACACAATACCACCGTGGTGGTGTCCAGCCACATCCTGAATGAAGTGGAGCGGATGGCCACGCATGTGGGAATTATCAGTAAAGGTTCACTGGTGTTCCAGGGACCACTGGGCGAACTGCAACAGATGAAGACGCGGCAGACGGCACTGGAAATCCAGACCAGTGATAACACCCGTGCCCTGTCGGTACTTGCCGCATATGGAAAAGCAGACCTGCAGCCAACGCGCCTTGTGCTGCCTTACCAGGGTAATGAACAGACCGCTGCCATTGCCCGGCTGCTGGTGGAAAACGGACTGGACATTTATGCGATCCATCCGCAGCAGAATGACCTTGAACAATTATTCCTTGACATTACATCTACCAACTAATGAGCTTACTTACCTCCATAAAATCGGAACTGGTTAAAACAAAACGCAGTTCATCGTTCTGGCTGAGCCTGATCGGCGCAGGCGTAATCCCGGTTATTTTCCTGCTGTTGTACCTGATTAAACATGCTGAAATGAAAGCGCGGCTCGGTTTCATGCCATGGGAATCCCACTTCATACAGGGATACCAGCAGTTTTCCAGCCTGCTGCTGCCGATTTTTGTCATCCTGATCTGCAGCCAGATCCCGCAACTTGAATTCAAGAACAATACCTGGAAGCAGGTGTTTGCCTCTCCGCAGTCGATCGGTAATATCTTTTTCTCCAAGTACATTGCGATCATCCTGATGATCCTGTTCCTGTTTGTGATGTACAATGTATTTATGATCCTTGCAGCCGTTGTCCCATCGCTGGCTTTTTCGGATGATATCCCGTTTCTCCGGAATAAAATCAACTGGTCGCAACTTCTTTCACTGAACCTGAAAACCGTTATTTCGCTGCTCGGGATCATATCAATCCAGTACTGGCTTGGATTACGTTTTAAAAACTTTATTGCACCGATCGGAATCGGCCTTGCACTGCTGATCGGTTCGATCATGGCCTTTGGCTTCCAGTGGGAACATGTCTACAAACTACCCTACTCCTTCCCGATCCTCACCCTGGTTGGGTTCGACGAAAAAGTGAACGCTTCATCGTTTTCACTGCTGAACCATGAATGGAATTCGGTTGGTTATTTTATCTTCTTTACCGTCCTGGCATTCCTGGATATGAAGTACCGGAAGGAACGGGGATAAAACAAGAGCTGGCTGATCAGTTGATGCGATTTTTTGATGAGGCAAACAAGGTCTGCGAGCTACAGCAGCTTCGCCGTGCTGCCCAGGAAAGCCATCATACCCATTCCGATCTCAATAGCTGATTCATCGATATTGAATGTCGGTGTATGTACGCCTGAAGTTATTCCCTGTGCTTCATTCATTACCCCAAGACGGTAAAAACATCCGGGAATGAGCTGGGAGTAGTAGCCGAAATCTTCTGCGCCCATGCGCTTTTCCGTTTCCCCGACATTTTCAGGACCCATGTATTCACTGGCTCTTGCCAGCGCTATTTCATGGAGCGCCTCATTATTGTACACCGAAGGATAACCCACATCAATAAGGAGATCCAGTTCGCCGCCCATGCTGCGGACCAGGTCCGTGCTGATCGTCCGGATCAGGTCATGCGCCCGGAAACGCCATTCTTCATCCATTGCCCGGAATGTGCCCTTCAGTTTCACTTCATTGGGAACCACATTGGTGGTGGTGCCGCCATTGAAAGCAGTGATCGAAAGTACGGATGGGTTAAACGGGTTATTATTCCGGCTGATCACCTGCTGTAGGGCAATGACGAGATGTGAAGCAATCAGGATGGGATCGATGCAGAGATGCGGGGCGGCGGCATGGCCACCCTTGCCTTTGATGGTAAGGTACAATTCATCGGCACTGGCCATTACCTTGCCCGGGCGGAAACTGAGTTTACCCACCGGCAAACCCGGGTGTACATGCAGGCCGAAGATCGCCGAAGGGGCGGGGTTCAGTAACACATCTTCCTTTATCAGGAGACTCGCGCCACCGGGATTCTTTTCTTCGCCCGGCTGGAAAATCAATTTGACGGTGCCGTCCCACTGATCCCGTGTCAGTTGCAGGATCTTTGCTGCGCCCAGCAGGCAGCTGGTATGCACATCATGACCACAGGCATGCATGATCCCTTCATTCTTCGATTTATAAGCGACTGTATTTTCCTCGAGTATCGGCAGCGCATCGATGTCTGCCCGAAGAGCAACGACCCGGGAAGAAGGGTTGTTCCCTTCTATGAGTCCGATCACACCGGTAGTGGCCTTTATTTCAAACGGGATACCCATCGCATCCAGCTGCGCGCGGATATAGGCGGAGGTTTCAAACTCTTTGTAACTGAGTTCCGGATGGGCATGCAGGTGATGACGGATGGTAATAAATTCAGGGGCCAGTTCTTTCGCCAGCTTTCTGATCGTCTCTCTCATGGGACAAAAATAGCTATTAAAGCTCTTCCTGACCGTACTTATCGAGTTTTACCTCGATCACATCATTCATTACAAATACCCCTTTGGGAAAATAAACCGTCAGGCGCTTCTGGTACGATTCGGCTTCCTTGCGGTCGCGGAAATTGCCTGCCTTCACCTTGTAGTAGGGTGACTGGTGCCAGAGATAGGGCTGGAGCTCGGGGAAGTAGGTATAGATCGTCGTTTTTGCCGCAATGGCTTCATCGCGGTTGTTAGTGCTGATGATCATCAGGCGGAACCCTTTGGCAGTCTTGCGTGCATCGCGGCTGGTCACTTCATTGATCTGTGCCTGCAGGGTAACCAGCTGCGCCAGGCGCGGGTCTTTGTGCACCATCACGCTGCCAGGTTCAGTGCTGTCCACCTGTGCGCTGGCCTGGAGTGTAAGGAAGATAGCCGCTGCTGTCAAAAATTTTCGCATAATCCCTGTATTCAAATTTCCTACCAAGAAAATAAAAAATCCCTGTATTTACTAATCGGTCGCCCTGCTGAGGGCCGTCTAATATCCGCCGCCGGCCCCGGCAATATTTTCGATAGGGTGCCAGGTGGTCTTGATCTCCTGGGTGTCGAGGATATAATAGGGCGACTGCCCTTCATCGGCATACCAGTTGACCGTATCATATACAAAGACCCGTTTCAGGTTGCCGGTTGCTTTTGTTTCCACCAGCTGTCGGGTAGAAGTGTCATTTCCCGCGTAAATGGTTGCATTTACGTCCATATGATCGGCGAAGAAGGGAGCCAGTTCTGTTACCCTGCCGGTAAGGATATTGACCACCCCGGCCGGAAGGTCGCTGGAATGGAGCACCTCTGCAAAGGTGACGGCACACAGGGGTTTGTTTTCCGATGCCAGTACCACGCAGCTGTTGCCCCCTGCAATAACCGGTGCAATGACCGATACCAGTCCAAGCAGTGAATCGCCCTGTGGTGCAATGACTGCCACTACCCCGACGGGTTCGGTTACGGAGAAATTGAAATGTGAACTCGCCACGGGATTCACGGCACTGAACACCTGCTGGTATTTGTCGCACCACCCCGCATAATAGATCAGCCGGTCGATGGCGAGACCCACTTCGCGGGTGGCCGCTTCGGGGGAGGTATCCTGCAAGAGCAGTTCGTCAATAAACTGGGCCTTCCTGCCTTCCAGCATTTCGGCCATCCGGTACAGGATCTGGCTTCGGTTGAATGCCGCCCTGCCGGCCCATCCGCCCACAGCACCCCGGGCAGCGATTACGGCATCGCGGAAATCCTTCCGGGAGGAGAGGCAGACATTCGCGAGTTTTTTACCGCTCCTGTCCAGCGGGGAATAGAACCTGCCTGATTCGGTGCGGGGAAACTGGCCACCGATATAAATTTTATACGTCTTCAGTACTTCGAGCCTTGCAGCGGGTGTACCTGTTTTTGAACTGTTTGTTTTTGCCATTACTGATCAATTAATGGTTACGGAGATTTACATATGCCGACAGCCCGTGCAGTCCGCCTTCACGGCCAAACCCGCTTTCCTTGTAGCCGCCAAAAGGGGATGCAGGGTCAAACTTGTTGAAGGTGTTTGCCCATACCACACCGGCCTTCATCCGGCGGGTCATGTTGAAAATTTTTGAACCCTTGTCGGTCCATACCCCTGCACTCAGTCCATACGGTGTATTGTTCGCTTTTTCAATCACCTCATCATCGGTGCGGAAAGTGAGAACCGATAACACCGGTCCGAAAATTTCTTCCTGCGCGATCCGGTTGCTCTGCGCTACATTGGTAAACATGGTCGGGCGTACAAAGAAACCCTTGCCAGGAAGCTTGCAGGAGCTCTCATACATTTCCGCACCTTCCTGTTTGCCGATGCGGATATACTTATGGATAATACCCAGTTGTGCTTTTGAATTGATGGCACCGATATCGGTATTCTTGTCCATCGGGTCACCCACAATCAGTGATTCAAGCCGGTCCTTCAGTTTGCGGATCACTTCCTTCGCCACCGATTCCTGTACATACAAACGGGAGCCGGCGCAACATACATGACCCTGGTTGAAATAAATGGCATTGATCACCCCTTCCACTGCCTGGTCAATCGGCGCATCATCAAAGATGATATTGGCGGCTTTGCCTCCCAGCTCAAGGGTTGATCTTTTCCCGGTACCGGCGATTGATTTCTGGATGATCTTGCCAACTTCGGTGGAACCGGTGAACGCGATTTTGTTTACGCCGGGATGGTTGACCAGCGCGGCACCCGTGGCGCCGGCACCGGTGATAATATTGACTACCCCGGGTGGCAGGTCCGACTCACGGATGATATCTGCCAGTACCAATGCCGTCAGGGGCGTCGTTTCTGCGGGCTTCAGCACCACGGTATTACCCGTTGCCAGTGCCGGTGCAATTTTCCAGGCTGCCATAAGCAGCGGGAAATTCCAGGGGATGATCTGGCCGGCCACACCCAGTGGTTCGGTCCGCCGGTTCGGGAATGCATATTCCAGTTTGTCGGCCCACCCTGCATAATAAAAGAAATGGTTGGCGGCAGTGGGTATATCGAAGTCGCGGCTTTCCTTGATGGGTTTTCCGCCATCAAGGGTCTCCACCACTGCAAGCTCCCTTGCACGTTCCTGTATGATCCGCGCGATGCGGAAAATATATTTCGCGCGTTCCTTTGCGGGCATGCCCTTCCAATATTTATCGTAGGCCGTGCGGGCGGCAGTCACTGCCTTGTCTACATCTTTCCCTGACGCATCCGCCACTTCTGCGAGCACGGATTCGGTGGCGGGATTAATTGTTTTAAAAAAGTTGTCTCCCGCCGGGGCCTGCCACCTGCCATTGATAAAAAGACCGTACCGTTCACGCAGCTGTGCTGCCGATTTGCTTTCCGGGGCAGGGGAGTAGGGCCAGGCAGTATCAAACTTCAGGCGGATAGTATTGCTTTTCCGCGGGGATTTTTTCTTTGTAACAGCCATAGAATTTGTTTAGGGGATTAGTCGGCCGAAAAATAATTGGGCGACTGGTACACGCCTGTTTCAGCTTTGGCGAGTTGCATCAGTACATCATTGGCGAGACTGCTAGCTCCAAAACGGAACCACTCGTTACTGAGCCATGCATCACCCAGCACTTCTTTTACCATCACGAGGTAATGCAGTGCCAGTTTGGATTTGGAAATACCACCAGCGGGTTTCATGCCAGTCATCACCCCGGTTTTATAGTAGTGGTCGCGGATCGCTTCGAGCATCACCAGCGTGACCGGCATCGTAGCCGCGGGCTGGATTTTGCCGGTGGATGTTTTGATAAAATCAGCGCCTGCCTGCATCGCAATATCACTTGCCCTGCGCACCTTGTCCAGACTGCCGAGCTCCCCTGTCTCGAGGATCACCTTCAGCCGGGCTTCACCACAGGCTTCTTTTACTGCGGCTATCTCATCGTATACAAAATTGTATTCACCCATGTGGAACCGGCCACGGCTGATCACCATGTCCACTTCATCCGCACCTTCAGCCACCGCATATTTTGTGTCGCGGATTTTTAAGTCACGTGGTGCCTGGCCACTGGGAAAGGCGGTTGCCACCGATGCCACACGGATACCCGAATCACCCAGCGCGCGGCGGGCCGTTTTCACCATGGAAGGATATACACAGATAGCGGCTACGGTGGGCAGGCCAGGCAACTGGTCATGCGGATGGATGGCCTTATAACAAAGCTGTTTCACTTTCCCTTCTGTGTCCTTGCCTTCCAGCGTGGTGAGGTCAATCATATTCAGCACCAGCTTCAGGCCATTTTCCTTTGCTTCGTCCTTGATACTTCTCTTTGTAAAACGGGCTGCGCGTTCTTCCACCCCCACCTGGTCGATCCGGGGGGAATTGCTGAAATCCGGCAGCGGCGCTTGTTGTATGGCAGCCATGTTCAATTTTTTTGGGAATCGTAAAGGTAATAATATGTCCACCATTTACATTAAATTGAAATCTCGTTCTTGCACGCAGGATTCCTTCAGAATAATCATCTAATTACAAAACTTATTGCAATGAGAAAACCCGGACTTCTGGCAAGGCTGGCGGTATTGGCATCCCTGGTTTCAGGGCCCGTCGTACTTCCCGCCCAGGTCACCTTTCCTGAAAATGGCATCGCCAATCCCAGGCACGGCCATTACGCATTTACCAACGCGACCATCGTCAAGGACGCAGGCAGCACGATCAGCAACGGCACACTCGTTATCAGGGACGGACGAATTACCGCCGTCGGTGCAAATCTAGCTGCACCCGCCGGTGCAGTGGTGATCGACTGCAAAGGCAAGTATCTCTATCCTTCTTTTATTGACATCTACGCCGATTATGGCACGGCTGCACCCCAGCGTGCCCCCGGCGGCGGTGGATTTGGCGGACCGGCACAGCTGGCCACTACCACCAAGGGTCCGTTTGGCTGGAACCAGGCCATGAAATCAGATGTGGATGCTTACAAGGTATTTGCGGTTGATGATGCAAAAGCAAAACCACTGCGTGATGCCGGTTTCGGTACGGTACTTTCGCATGTGAAAGATGGCATTGCACGTGGCACGGGTACGGTGGTGACCCTGGCCAACGAACGGGAGAACATGGTGATCGTGCGTGACAGGGCCACTGCCCACTTTTCATTCAGCAAGGGTACGTCCACCCAGAGTTATCCTTCTTCCATGATGGGAACGATCGCCCTGCTGCGACAGTCCTATCTCGATGCACAATGGTACAAAGGCAATCCTCCCCTCGAAGGATTCAATGCCACACTGAAAGCAATCAATGACAATGCCTCGCTGCCACAGGTGTTTGAAGCCGGTGACCTCTGGAACGACCTCCGTGCCGATCGCATCGGGGATGAATTCGGTTTCCAATATATCATCAAAGGGGGAGGTAACGAATACCAGCGCGTAAAAGAAATCAAGGCAACCAATGCATCCTATATCATCAGCCTCAATTACCCGCAGGCACAGGACGTGGAAGATCCGAATGATGCAAGGTTTGTATCACTGAAGGATATGAAACACTGGGAACTGGCGCCAACCAACCCGGCGGCGATGGAAAAAGCAGGAGTGCCATTCGCACTTACCACTGCCGATCTCCGCACGGTAAGCCTGTTCTGGGCCAACCTCCGCAAGGCGATGGAATATGGCCTCACGGAAAACAAGGCGCTTGACGCACTGACACGCACCCCAGCCACCCTGATGGGTGTATATGATAAGGTAGGAAGCCTTGAGCCAGGCAAACTGGCCAATTTCCTGATCACAAACGGACCAATATTCGGCGAAAAAACCAGTATCCTGGAAAACTATGTACAGGGTACCCCGTATACAGTAAAAGAGGATATGGGTACTGTCACCGGTACGTATGCCGTGACGGTGAACGGCGTGAAAGGTGCCGAGAAATATACGCTCGATGTAAAAACGGGTAGCAGCGCTTCACTCGTGGGAACCGATACACTGAATACCAGGTTCAGCTATGATGGTAAAAATGTGAAACTGGGTTTTGCGGCCAATACGCGCCGCCAGCGGCCCGGCGCAGACAATGCCGCACCTGCAGGTAGCCGTCCCGGTGGATTTAACCGCGGCACCGAATCAGCCGCGCTGCCTCCGAACGCAGTACTGCTCAGCGGTATCAGCAACGGGAAAGAATGGAACGGTACGGGTATCGATTCATCCGGCAATTCCATTACCTGGACCGCTGTGCTGACCAGCAGCCGCGAACCACAGGCCGACACAACCCGCCGCAAAGAGGCACCGGTTCTCGGCCGCGTTACTTTCCCCTTCGAGCCATTCGGATGGGAGGAAAGCCAGAAGCCGCAACAGGAGACCATCCTGATAAAAAATGCAACGGTGTGGACCAATGAAAAAGACGGGATCCTGCAGAATACGGATGTGCTGCTGAAAGGCGGCAAAATTACCGGGGTTGGCAAAAACCTGTCTGCTGCAGGTGCCAGGGTGATTGATGGTACAGGCAAACATGTAACTGCCGGTATCATTGATGAACACTCGCATATTGCTGCTGCCTCCATCAATGAAGGCGGCCAGAGTGTGACATCGGAGGTCCGGATTTCGGATAACCTGAACCCGGAAGACATCAATATCTACCGACAGCTCAGTGGTGGTGTGACAACTTCACATATCCTCCATGGTTCGGCCAACGTGATCGGCGGACAGACGCAACTGATCAAACTCCGCTGGGGTGCCAACGATGATGACCTGAAGTTTAAAGGTTGGACCGGCCAGATCAAATTTGCCCTCGGGGAAAACGTAAAACGTTCGTCCTCTACCCAGGGCAACAACCGTTATCCTGACTCCCGGATGGGTGTTGAGCAGGTGCTGGTGGATGCTTTTACCCGCGCGAAGGACTACCAGAAAGAATGGAAGGTCTATAATGACACAAAAAATAAAAAGGGTCTGACCGCTCCACGCCGCGATCTCGAACTGGATGCGCTGGTGGAAATCCTGGAAAATAAACGCTACATCACCTGTCACTCCTATGTACAGAGTGAGATCATGGGATCAATCGAAGTAGCCAACCGAATGGGGTATAAGTACAATACCTTTACCCATATCCTCGAAGGCTATAAGGTAGCGGATAAAATGCTGGAGCACGGTGCCAACGCATCCACGTTCTCCGACTGGTGGGCTTACAAGATGGAAGTGGAAGACGCGATCCCGTACAATGCGGCAATCATGCAGCATGTAGGACTGAATGTAGCGATCAATTCGGATGATGCAGAAATGGCCCGCCGTCTCAACCAGGAAGCCGCTAAAATAGTGAAATATGGTGGCGTTACGGAAGAGGAAGCGCTGAAGATGGTTACCCTCAACCCGGCGAAAATGCTGCACGTGGATGATAAGGTTGGTTCCGTGAAAGTAGGTAAGGATGCCGATGTGGTGCTCTGGAGCGACAACCCGCTGAGCATTTATGCAAAATCATTGTATACCATCGTGGATGGTACCGTGTATTTTGACCGCGAAAAAGATGCGGAACTCCAGAAGCAGGTGGACATTGAACGCAACCGGCTGGTGCGTAAACTGAATGGCGAAAAAAGGAGTGGTGCACCAATGGTGCCTGCACAGCCAACCTATTACCTGATGCATACCTGCAGCGATCATGGCCACAGCCATGGACTGCTGGTTACTGAAGACACCGGTGATTTTGAAACCAATGATTAAGGCTTCCATTAAAATAAAGCGCATGAAAAAAATAATGTTCGCCCTGTTTGCCGCAGTTACGCTCCAGGCAGGTGCACAATCCAATGTGATGCCCGCGGGGCCGCAGAAAGGGTTGATGATAATAAAAAATGCCACCATCCATGTGGGTAACGGGAAGGTCATCCAGAACGGTACTATCAAGGTACAGGATGGCAAGATTACGGAAGTGGGCGAGAACCTGCCAACGCCGGCTGACGATGTGAAAGTCATTGATGCAAAAGGTAAACATGTGTATCCCGGGCTTATCCTTCCAACCAGTTCACTCGGACTGGTGGAGATCAGTGCGGTCCGTGCCAGCAATGACACACGTGAGATTGGTGAACTGAATCCGAGCGTGCGTTCAATTGTGGCCTACAACGCCGATTCAAAAGTGATCAATACCCTGCGCTCCAACGGGATCCTGCTCGCCAATGTGATCCCCCAGGGGGAACTGCTGTCGGGATCATCCTCGGTGGTGCAGCTGGATGCGTGGAACTGGGAAGATGCAGCGTATAATATGGATGGCGGAATGAATATTTTCATGCCATCACTGCTCGCAAGGCCGGCACGCGGACGTTTTGGTGCCGGTGGTCCGAATGCCGGTGGCGCACCTTCTGATCCGGTTAAGGAAGGACTGGAAAAAATCGAACGCCTGAAAGCATTTTTCCGCGAGGCAAAAGCATACAATGCAGAAGCAGCACATACAGAAACCAACCTGAAGTTTGAAGCACTCAAACCGCTGTTTGCGAAAAAACAACGGCTTTATGTGCATGCAAACACTGCCAAACAGATGCTGGTGGCGCTCGACTTCGTCAAGGAATTCGGAGTGGACATGACCATCGTTGGTGGCAGCGAAAGCTGGCAGATCGCTGACCTGCTGAAGCAGAACAACGTGTCGGTGATCCTTTCACAGATGCACAGCCTGCCAACCGGTGAGGATGATGATGTGGACCAGCCGTACAAATCGGCGGCTGCCCTGCAGAAAGCAGGAGTGGTGTTTGCCATTTCCGATGATGACAGCCAGACCCGTGGCCGCAACCTGGCGTTCAATGCCGGTACTGCTGCTGCCTACGGACTGACAAAGGAAGAAGCCCTGCAGGCTATTACCCTGAATGCCGCACAGGTACTGGGTGTTGCCGATAAAACGGGAAGTATCGAAGTAGGAAAGGATGCAAATATTATCATCAGTGATGGTGATATCCTCGACATGCGCACCCAGAATGTAACGGATGCCTATATCCAGGGGCGCAAGATTGACCTGAATGACAAGCAGAAAATGCTGAACAACCGTTACCTCGAAAAATACAACCTGAAAAAACCATTCTAAAACAGACAATCTGGTGTCAGGCGGTCCCGCATCAGCGGGACCGCTTTTTTTTTGCGAAGTAAGCAGTCTGGTTTGGCTATTTCATTTCACAACAGGCACAAAGCTCTTGTAAATTTAATTGCGCGAATAAAAAAACCCGTTCGATACTGAACGGGTTTATCTTTTGAGGCCAGGGTGAACGGATTACTCAGCGTCCTTTCCGTGGCAGTTCTTATATTTCTTACCGCTACCGCAGGGGCATGGATCATTACGTCCAACCTTTGGTCCCACCTTCACCGGTTCCTGTTTTACAACAGGGCCGCCTGTAGGATCAAACTGGTCGCGCTCGTTTGCTGCGTAGTCCTGGCCGGCTGCATCGATTTCCTCCTTGTTGGCGGTCATCTTGCTGTAGTCGGTTTTGACTTCGCGTGCTTCCTGTAACGGTGCGTTCTCCTGAACCGGGATCTGGGCATGGCTGAGGAAGGATACGATATCCTTGTTTACGTCAGTCGCCATGCTGTTGAACTGGTTGTAGGCTTCCACTTTATAAATCACCAGCGGGTCTTTCTGTTCGAGGTAGGCGGTCTGCACGCTTTGTTTGAGATCATCCATCGCACGCAGGTGTTCCTTCCACGCATCATCGATCACCAGCAGTGTGATTGTTTTTTCCAGGTTCGTGAGCAGTTCCTTTCCTTCGCTTTCGATTGTTTTATCGAGCGGGGCGAGTACGTTGAGTCCCTTGCGGCCATCAGCAAACGGTACTACCACGTTCTCGATATGTTTGCCCTGGGTATTCCGGATATTACGGAACACAGGTACCGATTGGGTCTGCAGCTCCGTCTTGCGTGCAAGGTAACGGGCCGATGCTTCCTCGTACAGTTTATCGATCAACGTGTTCTGGTCGGTCTTGCGGAAAGTTTCCTCGTCAATAGTTGTATTGATACCGAAATTTACGATGGTAGCCATCTTGAAACCTTCGTAATCCTGCTCCTGCCGGTAACCGGCAACCAGGCCTTCTGCCACCACGGCGAATGCATTATCAATATCGAGTGAGAGACGGTCACCAAACAGGGCGTGCTGGCGTTTGCCATAAATCACATTCCGCTGTTTGTTCATCACATCATCATATTCGAGGAGGCGCTTGCGGATACCGAAGTTATTTTCTTCCACTTTCTTCTGTGCACGCTGGATGCTGTTGCTGATCATGCTGTGCTGGATCACATCCCCTTCCTTGTATCCGAGTTTGTCCATCATGGAAGCAATACGTTCGCTGCCGAACATCCTCATCAGGTCATCTTCCAGTGATACATAAAACTGCGAACTACCCGGGTCACCCTGGCGACCGGCACGACCACGCAGCTGGCGGTCAACACGGCGGCTTTCGTGCCGCTCGGTACCGATGATTGCGAGGCCACCGGCTTCTTTCACACCTGGTCCGAGTTTGATATCCGTACCACGGCCGGCCATGTTGGTGGCGATGGTCACTGCACCGGCAAGACCGGCTTCCGTCACCACCTGTGCTTCACGGGCGTGCTGTTTTGCGTTCAGTACATTGTGCGGGATCTTTTTCTGCTGCAGCATCCGGGCAAGCAGTTCGGATATTTCAACGGAAGTGGTACCTACCAGTACCGGCCGGCCGGCTGCACGCAGTGCTTCCACTTCATCGATTACCGCTTTGTATTTTTCACGTTTGGTCTTGTATACAAGGTCCTGGCGGTCATCCCGGATCATGTTGAGGTTGGTCGGGATATTCACCACATCCAGTTTGTAAATGCTCCAGAGCTCAGCTGCCTCCGTTTCCGCAGTACCCGTCATACCGCAAAGCTTGTGGTACATCCGGAAATAGTTCTGCAGGGTAACCGTTGCGTAGGTCTGGGTGGCCGCTTCGATCTTCACATTCTCTTTCGCTTCCAGTGCCTGGTGCAGGCCATCGCTGTAACGGCGGCCTTCCATGATACGACCGGTCTGTTCGTCCACGATCTTGATCGCACCGTTATCAATCACATACTCCACATCTTTCTGGAACAGGGAATAGGCTTTCAGCAATTGCTGTACGGTATGGATGCGATCGGCTTTCTGTGAGTATTCATTCAGTAATGCTTCCTTCTGGTGGAGTTTGTCCTCCGGGTTGTCCGCGCTTTTTTCCACCTCAGCCAGTTTAACCGAAATATCGGGCAGCACAAAGAACTCGGGATCTTCACCCGAGCGGGTGATGGAATTCAGGCCTTTTTCGGTGAGGTCAACCGAGTTTTGTTTTTCATCAATATGGAAAAGCAGTTCGCTATCCACGATATGCATGTTTTTCTGCTGGTCGGACAGGTAATGGTTCTCCGCTTTCTGGAGCTTTACCCGCACACCCGGCTCACTGAGGAATTTGATCAGCGGACCATATTTCGGGAGACCACGGAACGCCCTCAGCAGGTGCAGGCCACCGGTCTTTGCATCGTCTTCCCCTTTTTCAAAAGCGCGTTTTGCCTCGTTCAATGCGGTACGTACGATGCTCTCCTGCTCCTGCACCAGGGACAGGATCCTTGGTTTGTGTACATGGAATTGCTGGTCGTCGCCACGTGCCACCGGACCGGAAATGATCAGCGGGGTACGTGCATCATCGATCAGTACGCTGTCCACCTCATCCACCATCGCGAAATGGTGCTTTCGCTGTACCATTTCCGCAGGGGAGTGCACCATGTTATCGCGGAGGTAATCAAATCCAAATTCATTATTGGTACCATAGGTGATGTCGGCGAGGTACGCATTGCGGCGCTCCTGGGTATTGGGCTGGTGTTTGTCGATACAATCCACACGCAGTCCGAGCCACTCGAAGATGGGGCCATTCCATTCAGAGTCACGACGGGCGAGGTAGTCATTCACGGTAACGATATGCACGCCTTCCCCTGCCAGGGCATTCAGGTAGGCAGGCAGGGTGGATACGAGGGTTTTACCCTCACCCGTAGCCATTTCGGCAATCTTGCCGGAATGAAGCACCGCACCACCGATCAGCTGTACATCATAATGCACCATGTTCCAGGTTACTTCACCACCGGCTGCGGTCCAGCTGCTGGCAAAATTCACCTGGTCATTGTCGATGCTGATATAGTTCTTTTTAGCCGCCAGTTCACGGTCAAGTGCAGTGGCAGTAGCCGGTGACTGGCTCTTGTCGCGGAAGCGGCGGGATGTTTCCTTTATAACTGCAAATGCCTCGGGAAGGAGTTGCTCGAGGATTTCCTCGATCTTTTTGTTCTTATCCTTCCGCAGTTTGTCGATTTCCTGGTAAATATTGTCTTTTTCGGTCAGCTCGTTGAACGGGAGCGCGTCCGCCTTGACCGTCAGCGCAGCTATTTCCTCATTGGCTTCCTTCAGGTGTTCGCTGATCCGGTCGCGGAACTCGGTGGTTTTTGAACGCAGCTGGTCATTGGTCAGGCCGGCGTAAGCGGCAAAGAACTCATTGGTCCGGCCCACAAGAGGCTGGATCTTTTTTACATCCTTGTCCGATTTGTTACCGCCAAATAATTTCGAAATAATACCAAGCATGATGACTGGGTTATGGGATAGGTAGAAATAAATATTGTTCGGTTGCTGGTCTCTCAAAAAGGGTGCTACAAGGCGCATTTCGCCATTTTGACAGAGGCCGACAAAGATAATAGATAGTTACGGTTTTTGGGTTCATTGGCATTATTTACACTACATTAACTTACTTTTCCGGTCCGCTGGTATAAATACTAAAAGCCACATGAGACCTCTCCGATTTTTAAAGATTGTCGTCCTTACCGGAACCATACTGGTATCCGGCTCGTGCAACAGCGGCGAAGCCGGCAACACTGGCGAGGTGGATGCCGACCGGATCTTCCTGGATTATCATTTTACCGCATATGAAGAGGGCGGCGATATCGCCCTCAAACTGCAATACCGTGCGGGCGGGCCGCAGGGCAGCGCGCTGTTACTGGCACCACCTGCCGGTGTCACGGTCGATGGCCAGCCGGTACCGGTGGATAGTTCGGGAATCGACGGGGCATTTTATGAGCTGGTTAAACCCTTCAGCGACTTTTCAGGCAGCCATGTGATCGTGTATACGGATGCCAACGGCAAAAAGCTCGAAGAAACCGTGGAGTTCCCGCCGCTTGACCTCGCGGGGGTGCTGCCGGATACACTCGACAGGTCCGGGATCGAAGTCCCGCTGGCGGGTCTGGGCAAAGGCGACTTGGTGCAGGTGCTGCTGACGGATACGTCGGCGTACAGTCCGGGCATCGAACGGACCGACTCGCTCCGGGATGGTGTACTGAGAATCAGTGAACAGGAACTTTCCAGGATCAAAAGCGGACCGGTAAATTTCCAGCTTCTCCGGCATCGGATCCGTCCGCTCAGTAACCCGACCGCGGCAGGCGGGAAGCTAACCGTTACCTATGCTATCGCCCGGGAAGTCTTTATTCGGTAAATTTTGTCCAGTTTCTGTCCCCATTTCACGCTTCCTGATGGAATATTCCCCTGAACCGTTTACTTTTGCGGCCGATAAACATCAATCTACATGGCAGGCCAGTTAAAAGAAGTACGTAACCGAATCAAGTCCGTCCAGAGCACCCAGCAGATCACGAAGGCCATGAAAATGGTCAGCGCCGCGAAACTGCGCCGGGCACAGGATGCGATCACCCAGATGAGGCCGTATTCCAAAAAACTGCAGGAGATGCTCAGCAATATCGTGAGCAATTCCGATGGGGATATGTCACTTCCGCTTGCCGCTGACCGCCAGGTGGAAAAAGTGCTGCTGATCGTGATCACCAGCGACCGTGGTCTTGCCGGCGCCTTCAATGCCAACCTGATCAAACTCGCGAAACAGACCATCAACCAACGGTATCCCGCCCAGTACGCAAAAGGCAATGTCCAGATCTGGGGTATCGGGAAAAAAGGATACGAGCATTTCCTCAAGAATAATTACAAAACCAGCGATACGTTCAAGGATATTTTCCTCAACCTCAGTTTTGAGCAGGTACAACGTGCCTCCGAGGCAGCGGTAAAAGGGTTCCTTGATGGCAAATTTGACGCAGTTGAAATTGTATACAGCCAGTTCAGGAATGCAGGAACCCAGGTGTTCACTGTTGAACGTTTCCTGCCGATCCCGAAGGTAGAAAAGAAAAAAGGTGACATTAAGGCGGACTTTATTTTTGATCCGTCAAAGGAAGAACTCATCACCGAGCTGATGCCGAAGATCCTCAACACACAATTATATAAGGCAGTGCTTGATTCAAATGCATCCGAACATGGTGCACGGATGACCGCAATGGACAAGGCGAGTGAAAACGCCAACGGCCTGCTGAAAAACCTGAAGATCTCGTACAACCGCGCCCGCCAGGCCGCGATCACCACGGAGCTCACCGAGATCGTCAGCGGTGCAGCTGCCCTGCAGGGTTAATTTTCGGTAAAAACTTGTTGATAAGTGTGTTTCCATGTGTAAGCACCCGCCCGTAATTTCGACCTTCCGGGTTGGAGCTGAAACGCCTGTTAACAAAGGGTGCCGACCGGTTATCCCGGCCCTGTAATACGAATTTTGTTTATGGAAATCACAAGTCTTATCCCCCATATTGAGTCGCTCATATTTGCAAGCGACAAACCCCTCACTTCACTGGATGTAACCGAGCTGCTGAACAATGCCTTTGGTTTCATGGAAGACAAGATCACCCTTGACCAGGTAGAAGCTTCGCTCGAAGGCATCCAGGAAAAATACCAGTCGGAGTTTTATCCGTTTGAAGTACGCCAGAGCGGCGGGGGATGGCAGTTTCTCACGAAAAAAGATTACCACAAAACCATTGCCCAGCTGAATGGTGATAAATTCCTGAAGCGTCTCAGTGCTGCTGCGATGGAAACCCTTTCCATTGTGGCCTACAAACAGCCCGTTACTAAAGGGGAGATCGAGGCGATCCGTGGGGTGAGTTCCGATTATGCGGTACAGAAGCTCCTGGAAAAAGAACTCATCGTTATCTCCGGCCGCAATGAAACCATGCCCGGTCATCCGCTGATCTACAGCACCTCGAAAAACTTCATGGATTATTTCGGGATCAATACCGCCGAAGACCTGCCGAAGATCAAGGAAGTGCTGGCCGACCAGCAGGTAGAACCAACCTCCATGAAGGACGGCCTGCAGACCGGTGAGGCTGGTAATGCACCCGCCGACGGAATGGAAGCCGTGCCGGAAGAGGCCCTGGCAGGTAATGGACCGGAACAGGCCGACGGTATTGAGGTGGTTGCAGGAACAGATGCTGATTCAGTTGAAGACGCGGATATTGTCACTGCTGACGAGGCGGGCAATGAAGAGGCTGAAGCCACCCCGGCTGGGGAACTGCAGCAGGATGACGAATCGGTCACTGCTGAATCCGACGAATTGGTCACTGCTGAATCCGACGAATTGGTCGCTGCTGAATCCGAAGAACCAGTCGCTGCTGAATCCGACGAATCGGATGCCGATGGGGAAAGTGAAGAAACCGACGACACGGCCGATGCACCGGCGACCGATGAGGACACGCCGGCGGAGGATGACGAACTCTACGTCGGTGAAGATGGCCAGCTGATTGGCCGTATGGAAGAGGATGACGAAGAGCAATCCTGATTTTATTTACCTTCGCCCACTATGTCTGAACGCCTATCATCCGGTCAGCTCAGCCGCATCGCCGCTGAGTTCGGGACACCGGTTTATGTTTACCATGCAGAAAAGATCGAAGAACAGTACGGCAGGCTGGTTGATGCTTTCCGTGACAGCAATGTGGTGATCTACTATGCCTGTAAGGCATTGACCAATGTACATATCCTCCGTTATATAAAAGACCTGGGTTCCAATGTGGATTGCAGTTCGGTCAATGAGGTAAAACTGGCCCTCTATGCGGGTTTTCCTCCTGAACGGATCCTTTACACATCCAACGGCGTCGGGTTCGACGAAATCCGTGAAGCGGTTTCGCTGAAGGTTTCCATCAATATCGACAGCCTCTCCAACCTGGAAAAATTCGGGAAGGAATTCGGAAACAGTTATCCCGTGGGGATCCGCCTGCGACCCAATATCATGGCAGGGGGCAACCTTAAAATATCCACGGGTCATGATAAAAGCAAATTCGGCATCCCGGTGGAGCAGCTCCCGGAAATCCTGACACTGGTGGAGATGTACCATCTTTCCATAACCAACCTGCATATCCATACCGGAAGTGAAATCAAGGATGTGTCCGTTTTCATGAAAGGGATCGAGGTATTGTTTGATATCATCCCGCACTTTACCGACCTGCGTTCACTCGACCTGGGTGGTGGTTTCAAGGTGCCTTACAAGGAAGGGGATGAGGGCACCGATATGAGGCTGCTGGGTGAAACAGTACGGGATGCATTCCGCGATCATCCACAGGCGGGCAAGCTGGAGATCTGGTTTGAGCCGGGTAAATTCATGGTCAGTGAATGTGGTTACCTGGTCACTGAAGTAAATGTACTCAAAGAGACGGCCGCTACCACATTTGCCGGCATCAACAGCGGATTCAACCACCTGATCCGTCCGATGTTTTATGATTCCTACCATCGCATCGAAAATATAAGCAACCCGGATGGGAAAGAGCGGGTCTATTCGGTGACAGGTAATATATGCGAAACCGATACGTTCGCCTGGGACAGGCTCCTGAATGAAGTCCGTGAAGGTGACCTGCTGGTTTTTTACAACGCCGGTGCCTATGGTTTTGAAATGTCGTCCAACTTCAATTCCCGGCTCAAACCTGCTGAAGTACTGGTCAGGGATGGCGAATTCCACCTGATCCGACGAAGGGATAACTGGGATGACCTGCTCCGGAACCAGGTTATATCCTGATAAGTGTTTACATGAACCCGCTCCCGCAGCGGGTTTGATTATGCGGTTCAATAACCTGTAATATATACATGTATGCATACTGACTGGTAACACTGCAATGTGTAACAAACGGGGAAACAGTATCCTGTCCCTGAGGCAATTAATTCCCCGTTTACCTTCCTTAACAATTTTTTCTAAACCTGCAATCCGTTGGAATACAAATTGCGTAACTGACAATACCAACTTTTAGTTCCAACTCTTACAATTCTCTTTAATCATCCTTAAACTTATTAACGTATGACCAGGATCAAATCTGGCAACGGACCCCTATTGTCCAATGTGCACAATGCAAACCCGGTTTCACGAAGGAACTTCCTTGGTTACGCAGGTGGCGCAGCAGTACTGGCAGTAGCATTATCCGCTTGCGACAAAGACGACGATGACAACAACAACGATGATGGCATTAATCTCGGTTCCGGTGATGTCGGGATCCTGAACTATGCGTACGCGTTGGAACAGCTCGAAGCAGCCTTCTATTCGAAGGTGCTGGAAACCCCTTATACAAGCATGCCCGCAGCGGAATCCGCCCTCCTCAAGGATATCCGTGACCATGAAATCGCCCACCGCGAATTCTTCAAAGCAGCCCTCGGTTCAGGTGCCATCCAGGCCCTCACACCAAACTGGGGTTCACTCGATTTCACCAAACGTGACCAAGTACTTGCTACCGCAAAAGCGTTTGAAGATCTCGGTGTAGCCGCTTACAATGGTGCCGGTAAACTCATCAGCACCACTACCAACGGTAAAGCCTACCTGACCCTCGCAGGTAAAATCGTTTCCGTGGAAGCACGACATGCCGCCTACATCCGCGACCTGATCAG
This sequence comes from Chitinophagaceae bacterium, assembly GCA_004173355.1. GTDB lineage: Bacteria > Bacteroidota > Bacteroidia > Chitinophagales > Chitinophagaceae > JBEVJC01. The sequence continues at coordinate 46,444 of SEAD01000011.1, forward strand.
CAATGGTACGTTTGCCGATGATTCGGTAATCGACATGAATGGCCTGGACAAAGCCCTCGCCCCGACCGAAGTACTCATGACCGCAAACACTTTCCTTACAACAAAAGTTTCCGGCCGGAATTTACCAACCTCTTAAAAACAGAATCATGAACGTAAAACATATTTTCAACGAGATTGAAAAAGTGGATCCGGAGGTGTACGGCCGGCTTGACACACGTCGCCATGCGATGAAAGGTTTCCTGAAAACTTCAGGCAAAATCGCCCTCGCATCACTCCCTGTAGTAATGGGTGGCATGTTCAAAAAAGCATACGGACAAACCGGTGGCTCTTCCCTGTTCGACATCCTCAACTACGCCCTTACCCTGGAGTACCTTGAAGATGAATTTTATAAAGCAGCACTTGCAGCCCCGAATCTTATCCCTTCCGGTGCGCCACGTGGTGCCATCGAAACAATCGGTAAACACGAAACAGCACACGTTAACCTCCTGAGAGGCGCTATCACGGCCGCTGGTGGTACACCTGTTGCCAAACCAACATTTGACCTTACCGGTGGTAATGGCAGCAACAATGGTCCATTCAAGGATGCCTTCACCAACTATGCGCTTTTCCTCGCGGTAGCGCAGACATTTGAAGACACCGGCGTACGTGCCTACAAAGGCCAGGCCGCTATGGATTCACTCATCGCGAACAACGATGTACTGCAGGTTGCACTGCAGATCCACTCGGTCGAAGCACGCCACGCCTCCCATATCCGCCAGATGCGTAAAGCAAACGGTGGACTGGTACCGGCAGGTGTGAATGTCAAACCATGGATTACGCTGAAACAAAGTGGTATCGATACCTCAGCCGTACAGGCGAGTTATGATGGGGAGGAAATCACTATGCAGGCTACTGTACAGATTACTGGTATCGCATCCGGTATCACCGCAGAAGCAGCATCAGAGGCTTTCGATGAACCATTAACCAAAGAAGCCGTCTTAGCAATTGTAGACCCATTCATTGTGTAAAACAATCGTCTCCTTAGTTTTCCAGATGATGTATAACTCAGGTCGCCCCATTACGGGGCGACCTCTTTTTTTACCCAAATACCTCAGCCACAGGCTGTAAAACTTTTTCGTCCCATACTCAATTATTTAGCGTAGAATTGCTAATAATATTAGTATTATGATTTCCTGCTTCATCCGGCTCATATCCTTACTGGCGGCGGTTTCCATCATGCTGATAGATTTATTCCGAACCATATTAAAACTTTCGTTCCGATGGATGCTGTAAAAATGAACGACTTCCTTATCCCTTTCATGGATATCTCCGTACCAGCGGGCTTTCCCTCGCCGGCGGCAGACTACATGGAAGACCGTATCAATCTCAATAACTTCCTGATCCGACACCCGGAGGCCACGTTCGTGGTCCGCTGTACCGGTACCTCCATGATCAATGCCTTCATCCCGCCGAGCTGCCTGCTGGTGATCGACCGTTCATTAAAGGCCGGCAACGGGGATATCGTGCTGGCACATATCAACGGGGAATTCACCGTGAAATACCTGCAGGTCAATGAGCATAAATGCCGGCTGATTCCCGCCAACCGCAAGTACCGGGAAATTGAAGTGACCGATGGCAGCGAACTGAATATCTGGGGTGTGGTTATCCATATTATCAGTAACCCGAAAGATTTCCGCCATGTTTGCTTTGGTTGACTGTAACAATTTTTACTGCAGCTGCGAACGGGTCTTCGATCCCTCGCTTAACAACCGGCCCGTAGTGGTGCTGAGCAATAACGACGGATGTGTGATCGCCCGGAGTGATGAAGCCAAGGCGCTGGGGATCGTAATGGGTACACCGGAATATATGGTACGGGACCTGATCCGCGAACACCATGTTGCGGTGTTCAGCAGCAACTACACCCTGTATGGTGATATGAGTGACCGCGTGATGAAAATCCTTGCGTCTTTTGTCCCGCGCCTTGAATTGTATTCAATCGATGAAGCATTCCTTGATCTCAGCGACCTGGCGTACGCCGACCTGCTGCAGCTCGGACTGCGGATCAAACGCGCGGTGACATTACAGACCGGCATCCCCGTTTCGGTAGGCATTGCACCCACAAAAACACTTGCCAAGATGGCCAACCGGTATATCAAGAAGCATGATAAAAATTTGGGTGTGCACTGGGTTGCCGGTGACCGCCTGGTGTCGGAAATGCTGGCAGCTACGGAGGTCGGGGATATCTGGGGAGTGGGCCATGAATATGCAGCGATGCTGGGCCGCGCGGGGTTCCGTACCGCCGGCGAACTGGCGGCAGCGCCGGCTGACTGGATGCGGCAGCACATGACCGTGGTGGGTGAACGGCTCTGGAATGAACTCAATGGCAGGCCCTCCATCAGCTGGGATTTTGAACCCAGAAAGAAAAAAAATATCTGTACCTCCCGTTCCTTTGCGCGTCACACCCAGGATAAAACGATCCTCGCAGAAGCCCTGTCGAACCATGCGGCCAGCTGCGCATTAAAGATGCGCAATGAAAAAAGCTGCGCGCGTTTCCTGAATATATTTATCAATACCAATCCCTTCCGTGCCGCCGACCAGCAGTTCTCGCATTCCATCGATATAGAAATGCAGACAGCTACCAACAACGCACCGGAGATCATCCGGTATTGCCTGAAAGGACTTGACCTCATCTACCGGCCGGGGCTCAACTATATGAAATGCGGCGTGACCGTTGGTGGTTTCGTTCCGGAAGGGTCGGTGCAGGCAGCACTCTTTGATGAAAGCAACCGCCCGCGGGATAAAAAAATAATGGAGACGATGGACAAGCTGAACCAGTCGCTGGGACGGGAGATCGTGCGGTTCGCCGTGCAGGGTTTTGAGAAACGGTACCGGCTTAAAACTGCCTATATTTCCCGGAAATTCACCACCGATATCAGCCAGGTTATCCACGTAAAAAACTGAACATGCTGAACCCTTATGTAAAATTCCAGCAGGTGATGATCGGGGGATTGCGCAAAATGAACCGCCGCTATATCGTCACGCAGCTGAATGTACATGTTACCACCGCATTCGGGGATGACGCTACCGTGCCGATCCTGCTGTCGGATTATGATGACCTGGGGCTCGCAAAAATCCATTTTAATGCGCTGAATGACCGCTACCGCGCAATCATGGACCTCGAAAAACCCGCGCACCGCCACAAGCTGGATGAAATGCTGCTGCCGGATTCAAAATACCGGCTGTATGCCGCGTTTACCGATGATATCAAACGGCTGGAGAAGCGACTGAATGACCGCTACAGCAAAAGCATCCGCAACTATGTGGCACAACATACTACCTGGCGGGTGGGGGCTGACCGCACACTCACGCCGAAACTCCAGCTGGTGTTCGGTGACCTTTTTGTAATTTTAAAGTACTCCGGTCAGGAGATCCGTTTCAAACTCGCTGACTTGGACAGGTACTGATATGTGTTATGATATTTCATTTACGGTTGAACTTCGTGTGCTTGGTGATTATTTCCCCGACCTGGTATTTGATGAGCAGATAAAAATTGATTTTTCGCTGGGCGAACATATTGCCGGGCATGCACATGCTGACCATCCGGTGATTTACCGCAACCGCAAAGACCAGCTGCTCCACTGCCGGTTAATGGAATGGGGCTGCATCCCGTTTTATGTAAAAGACCTGAAGGCATTTGCAAAACAACGGAGCAGTATGCTGAATGCACGCAGTGAAAGGGTGGTGGATGACAAGTCATCCTACTGGTACAAAATCCGCAACCGTCGGTGCCTCGTTCCCGTAAAGGGAATTTATGAACACCGCGCAATCAGGGGCTGGAAAAAAAAGGTACCCTATTATATCACTATACCGGGACAGGGATTGTTTTTCCTGCCGGGATTGTATTCGATGGTCGAAACCACCGACACGGAAACGGGTGAAATAACCCAGCTGCCAAGCTTTACCATAATTACGCGGAGAGCCAACAGCCTCATGAAGAATATCCATAACGATGGCGATAACCGTAACCGGATGCCCTTATTCCTCACACGGGAGCTGGCCTCACGATGGCTGGAGAAAGAAGAAATGACGGAGGATGAAATCCGGGAAATTCTCGATTTTGAGATGCCCGCAGATGCACTGGATGCGCTGCCGGTATTTACCATCCGCTCGGCAAAACAGCGGCCGGATAACAAGGCAAAAAATGAATACTGGGAATGGGAAAAATTACCTGCGCTTGGGGAGCTGAATCCCGACTGATCAGTTGCTGACCGTGATTTTTATACTGGTCTTTGCATTGACGGGAGTGGTATTACCCATCATTTCAGCTGTGCCGGTAGATACCGTTTCGGATTTTTTTTCCCGCAGGATGCCGGTCTGCCGGTTGACTAGGATTGAGCCGGTGGTAATGCTGTTGAGACTGGTAACAGATTCCATACCCATCACCTGGGCCTTCACTACGGACTTGCCATTGGTTTCAAAACTGACCGTAATGACCGAGTCTTCAATGGAAGCAATTTTATAGTTGGTAACGGAGCTTTCATTCGCGTTGGATGATTCTGTTTTCCAGGTATCACCTGCCACGGGTTCTTTTGCCGGGAGGATTTTGAAAAAACTTGCTTCGCCCTTTTTGGCAGGTTCGGTCACGGATGTAAGGTCCCTGAGCATGTTCAGTACAATCACCAGGCGGTCATCTGTCTGCCCGGCCGGGAACGTTTCCGGATTTGCCTTCATCACCGTACCTGCGGGATCCACGATCAGGTCATACTTCCGGGCGAGCAGTTGCCTGACAGGCTCGCCGAACTGCCCGCTGATGTCTTTTTTATTATCCGAATCAAATGCGCGTTTGGCTCCCATGCCATTGAACTGGAAAGTAAGCCGCTGCGCTTCATGGTGCAGGGTGTAAAAATCGGCACTCGCATTGGTCACCTGGTAATTATGAAAAGCCTTGCCATCCACGGTAAAATCGATTGCCTGTCCCATGGCCTGCTGTGTGATACTGTTTTTCACATCCACCTCGATATTGAATACCTGGCCCTGTTCCATCTTCAGCAACCCGGGCTGTGCATGGGTGAATGTAAATAAGAAAGCAGAAAGACAGGGGACGAGGATTTTTTTATACATGGGTTTATGAATTTTCCAAAAATGCCGTTCCGGCAAAAAAGGCTGCAGGCCCTGCGAAAATAGCCGATGTTGCTGTTTAAACAATACCTTTAACACAGGTTTTAAAAATTATCGACCAATGAAAAAATTACTACTGTCGGCACTGTTGCTGACCGGTATTACCGCTTTCTCGCAGGACCTCAAAAATTTCCGTCTTTATAGTCCCGATGCCGACGCGGCCAAAGGGATCGATGCCGCAGTTGCGAAAGCAAAAGCATCCGGCAGGAATGTGTTCCTGCAGGTTGGGGGCAACTGGTGTATCTGGTGTATGCGGTTCAATGATTTTACCACAAAGGACCCACAGATTGACTCCCTTGTCAATGCGAATTATGTAGTCTACCATCTCAACTACAGCAAGGAAAACACCAATGAAAAAATCCTCGCGAAATACCGGTTTCCCCAGCGTTTTGGATTCCCTGTATTTCTCGTACTCGATGGAAACGGACAGCTGCTCCATACACAGAATTCAGCGCTGCTGGAAGATGAAAAAACAAAATCATACAGCCGCGACAACGTGATTGGATTCTTCCGCGACTGGTCACCAGCTGCACTGGATCCGGCAACCTATAAAGAATAATATGTCACCAGGAACCAAGGAGTTTATAACGCTGGCAAAACATCCGCTGAAGTTCCGGCTGTTCCTGCTCGCGAAGCTGCCAAGTGCTTTTTTCGCAGGGTTGAAAGTACGGGAGATGGACGCCGGGAAAGCGGTGGTCAGTGTGCCCTTCAAATGGTTTACAAAAAACCCATTCCGCTCCACGTATTTTGCCTGTCTTGCCATGGCCGCGGAAATGAGCACCGGTGCACTGGCAATGGCCATGATTTATAAACGGAAACCCGCAGTGTCGATGCTGGTGGTCGGACTGAAAGCCGACTACTTCAAAAAAGCCACAGGCCGCACCTGGTTTACCTGTGAGGATGGTGCGCTGTTCCGTGATGCGATAGAACAATCTGCCGCAAGCGGGGAGAGTGTTACTGTCACTGCCCGGTCTACCGGCCGGAATACCGCAGGGGAAACCATCGCTATATTTGAATTGACCTGGTCGTTCAAGGTGAAAACAAAAATGCCTGATAATATATGAAAATCGCTTTCCATGGTGCGGCACAGACCGTCACCGGTTCCAAACACCTGCTCACCCTGAAAAACGGGAAGAAAGTATTACTTGACTGCGGGATGTTCCAGGGCATGGGCCGGGACACGGACGGCCTCAACCGCGACTTTGGATTCGATGCGGGCGAAGTGGATGTGATGATCCTGTCACATGCCCATATCGATCACTCCGGGCTGATCCCCAAACTGGTCAGGGACGGTTTTACCGGTAAGATTTTCTGTACGCCTGCCACAAAAACACTGAGTTCGATCCTGCTGGCCGACAGTGCCGAGATCCAGGAATCCGATGCAAAATTCAGCAATAAAAAACGGGCGGTCCGGCAGCTTCCCTACATAGAACCGCTCTATACACTCGAGGATGCCGAACGGGCCATTGACCTGTTTGCGCCCGTGGAGTATGGGGTCTGGCAGCAGGTCATGGATGGGGTGGAAGTCATGTTCACCGATGCCGGACATATTATCGGTAGCGCCTGCGTGCATCTACGGATAACGGAGAACGGGAAACTGACACGGATTTCGTTCAGCGGTGATATCGGCCGGTACCGCGACGTAATCCTCAAATCACCCGAAATATTCCCACAGGCAGATTATGTGATCATGGAATCAACCTATGGCAACAGCCTGCACGACCCGGGCGACAGCACGCCTGAACTCCTGCTGAAATGGATTAACGATGTGATCCATAAAAAAGGTAAACTGATCCTGCCGGCCTTCAGCGTGGGACGTACGCAGGAAATCCTGTTTGCCCTGAACCAGCTGGAACTTGAAAACAGCCTGCCCGATATTACCTACTATGTAGACAGTCCGCTCAGCATCGAAGCAACCAATGTGGTGAAAAGTTACCCTGCCTATTTCAACCGGAATATCCAGAACATCATGAAGACGGACAGTGACCCGTTTTCCTTCCGCGGACTGAAATATGTAAAAACCGTAGATGAATCCAAACAGCTCAACTACCAGAATGGTCCCATGGTGATTATTTCGGCGAGTGGCATGGCAGATGCGGGCCGTGTCAAACACCATATCAGCAATAACATTGAAAACAGCCGCAACTCGATCGTGTTCACCGGTTATTGCGAGCCACGCTCACTCGGTGGCCGCCTGCTGGCCGGTGCCACCGAAGTCGGGATCTACGGCCTCGAACACCAGGTACACGCCGAGATCGGATCGATCCGGAGCATGAGCGCCCATGGTGACTTCGAAGATCTTTCGCAGTGGCTTGCCAGCCAGGACCCGCGTCAGGTAAAGAAACTGTTCCTGGTGCACGGCGAACCGGATGTACAGGCGGGGTTTAAAAAACGCCTGCAACGCAAGGGTTTTGACGATATCCTTATACCCGAACGCCATTTCGAAACGGGGCTGGAATAGGCTTCCGGTAAAAAATTGTATAAACATTTTTCGGAAATGTTAAGGTGTATACCCTGACATGCGTTTTCACATCCCTTTATGAATGCGGGTGAGCCCTTTTGCGTTTATATATGGAATGGCCGTTGGTCATTTATAAAACAAAAAAGGACATCAGATGAAAAAGTACTGGAAGGCCTGGAGCGTCTCTCTCGCCGTTGTCTTCTTGCTTGCAAGTTGTGCTCCAACCGCCCATATCGAAAAAGACGATACGGCAGATTTTACCAGTTATAAAACCTACGCATGGATCGACAAGGATGGGGAAGGGAAAAAAGACCGCAACAGGATAAATGACCTGGCGGAACAGAAAGTGCGTGCGGCAGTTGACCGTGAACTGCAGGGCAGCGCAGGATGGAAAGAATCAAAGAAAAACCCCGACATACTTCTTAGTTACGACCTGCTGGTTGAACGGACGGTGAAAAACCAGTCAGACCCGGTTTATTCACGCGGCTTCACGCGGACCTTCTACAACCCTTACCGGGGAAGGTTCTTCAACGTTTATTATCCTTCACAGTTTGTGGGATACGATAACAGGGATATTCCTGCAAGGGAAGGGACTGTTACGATCACCATGACCGATGCCCGTACCGACAAAGCAGTCTGGCAAGGTTGGTCGACCGGCGAAATCGACAGCCGCAACATGAGCTCGAAGGATATCGAGACAGGCGTAAGGAAGATTTTTAAAAAATTCGATATCGCGAAAAACTGATTTCCCACGGACGGTTTGGTTTATGCCCCGGGCTTTAGCCGGGGCATTTTTTTGTGCCGTGCCGATCCGCAGCGCACCCGGGACGGGCATTTCGCATGCTTAAAGCCCCGGGACATTTTCCAAAAAAAGTTTTGTGGATTCAAAAATTGAGTTATTATTGTGTACCAGTATGTACCAGTATACAAGAACTGGTAACTGCCCGCTTATCGCTAAACTGTTTAAAAAGTCCAAAACGATTGTGTATGAGAATCAAAAAAACTTTTCTCCACTGTTTCCTCTTCATCGGGGTGCTGTTACAGGCCTCCCTTGCGTTTGCACAGAACGCGACAGTAACGGGAACCGTAACCGACGCCGGTGGCAAGCCGGTACCGGGTGCCACGGTAGCCGTTAAAGGAACATCCGTAAGCGCCGCTGCAGACGCAGCCGGTGTATTTACAGTAGCCGTTCCGGCCGGATCATCCATCCTTATCATCAGCTCGGTTGGTTACGTGCCACAGGAAGTTGATGTGACGGGAAAAACAAACATCAGTATCAGCCTGTCCGCCGACAGCCAGTCGCTCGAAGATGTAGTAGTGGTTGGTTATGGTACCGTCCGCCGCAAGGATGCGACCGGTGCAGTGGCCAGTATCGGCACAAAGGATTTCAGTGCCGGTGTGATCAACAACCCCATGCAGCAGATTGCCGGCAAGGTGGCAGGGCTGACCATCACCATACCCAATGGTGATCCCAATGCAGACCTGACGATCCGCCTGCGCGGACAGACTTCACTGAGTGGCGGACAAACGCCACTGATCGTGCTCGACGGGATCCCCCTGGATGATCCCAACCAGATCGCCAGTATCCCTCCAGGGGATATCGCATCCTATGATGTGCTCAAGGATGTATCCGCAACAGCGATTTACGGATCACGTGGTGCCAACGGTGTGATCATCATCAATACCAAAAAAGGAACTGCCGGTCGTACCCGCGTTGAATACAACGGTTATATCGCATTTGATAAAATGTCCAACAACTACGACCTCGCCAATTCCTCCGAATGGCGCCAGGCGGCGGTTGCAGCCGGTATCAACCAGTCCACCATTGATGGGCTCGACAAAGGGGCAAATACCGACTGGTCGAAAGCCATAACACGCAACGCCTTTACACATAGCCATAATGTGGCCATCGCAGGGGGTGCCAACGGTTTCAATTACCGCGCCTCGGTTACCTTCATGGACCAGGAAGGGGTAGTCATCAATTCAGGCAAACAGCAGTTCGGTGCCCGTTTCAATGCCCAGCAGAAAGCACTGAACAATAAACTTGACCTGAAATTTTCGGTACTCTACAACGAAAACAAACAGAAGTATACCGACTACGCGATTTTTGCTTTTATCAATACTGCCTTACCCACTTATCCGGTATATAACCCGGATGGTTCGTACTATGAATTCAGCAGTTTTGAACAACAGAATCCGGTTGCAAGACAGGAACTCCAGACCAACGAGGGCCGCCAGTTCCTGACCCAGATCCTCGGAAGTGCCGACTACGAACTGATCCGCGGACTTAAAATCGGTACTCTCGGTTCCATATCCAGGTTCAATATCCAGCGCGCTTACTTCCAGCCAACACTGCCGGGTATCGGCAACCTCAACAATGCAAGCCAGAGCAGCGCAAACGTCAACTCCAAAAAAGGCGACCTGCATGCGAACTACATCAAGGATATCGGCAAACACAACCTGAACGCAACTGCCGTATATGAGTTCAACCAGTTTAACAACTACTCCATCTCCGCATCGGGACAGGATTTCCTGGTACCCGAACTCGGACCCTGGTTCCTCGGTGGTGGTAACCCCAACCAGAACATCATCGGGTCGGTGCAGCAGGAATTCAAAATCATTTCCTTCCTCGGCCGTCTCGCCTACAACTACGATGGTAAGTATTATGCAACCGCAAGCTTCCGCCGTGATGGCTCTTCGAAATTCGGTGTCAACGAACGCTGGGGTAATTTCCCGTCAGCATCCGTTGCCTGGAGGATCAAAGGTGAATCATTCATGGACGGGATCTCCTGGCTCGACGACCTGAAACTCAGCGCCGGTTACGGTGTGGTGGGTAACCAGGACGCTATCGATCCCTACGCTACCGAATTGCTCCAGGGTGGTTCAACGCGCTACTATAACCCGGCTAACTCCCAATACTCCTATCCGCGTTCTTACCAGATCAGCCAGAATGATAATCCCAACCTGAAATGGGAAGAACGCCGCGGTGTGAACATCGGCCTCAATTTCGCCGTACTCAACAACCGCGTTACCGGTAATATCAACTGGTATAACGACCGCACTAAAAACCTGCTGGCAAGTTATACTGTACCGGTGCCACCGTATTTCTATCCGACCATCCTGGCCAACGTAGGCGAACTGACCAACAAGGGTGTGGAAGTGCAGCTTGCGGCGGATATCGTGCGGGGCAGGGACTTCACCTGGAATGTAGGTGGACAGATCACGCGCAACCGGACTAAAATTGAAAACCTCTCCGGAGATATCAACGGTACACCCGTCACACTGAATGAAGTGGTACAGGGACAGGCCACCGGCCGCGGTTATGCAGCCAACTACATCACCTACCTGAAAGTCGGTTACGCCCCTTACGTGTTCCAGCTCGCGGAATTTGCGGGTCTCGACCCCAATGCAACCGGTGCCAGCAACCAGCTGTACTACCTGCCCGACGGGCAAACCACCGCGAGTGTGAATGCCGCACGTAAAAAGATCGTGGATCCCACGGCACGGTTCAACTACGGATTCAACAGCACCTTCGGATACAAACAATTTGGGCTGAATTTCTTCCTGCGTGGTGTGGCCGGACAGAAAATTTTCAACAACTACCAGAACATCACCAGCAATACCACCGGTCGCCTGCCGGGTAACAATATCACAAAAGCAGGTCTCAGCAATGGTATCCGTGGTTCACAGACAGCCTCCACACTCTGGCTGGAAAATGCCGGCTTCCTGCGGATGGATAATGCCACATTCTCCTATACATTCAATAAGGTGAAAGGCTTTGAGACGCTCCGCGCCTATGTCACCGGAAGCAACCTTTTTGTGATTACCGACTATACCGGACAGGATCCGGAGATCCAGGTGGGTAACAGCGTGCAGTCCTATATTGACGCCAACGTATCCGGGCTGGGTTACTACCCCCGCAGCCGCACCATCACCATCGGTATAAACGTAGCCTTTAAGTAAGCAGCCATTTGATTGACCAAACAATAACATTGACCGATATGAAACAGCAGAATATTTTTAAACTTTCGATTGTCCTTTTGTCCATGGCGTTGCTCCCGGCGTGCACAAAACTCGACAAGAAAATATACAGTGTGGTACCTAACCAGAATTTCTGGCAGACACCCGCACAGATCGCCGCAGGTATTGCACCGGCCTATGCCAACCTTTCACAGATTCCGGCGGGTGAATACCAGAACCTGATGGAACACTCAGCAGACGGCCAGCTCACACCCGCACGTGGAGCGGACTGGCTCGCGGCCGGGCAACATATCGAGATGTGGACGCATACCTGGCATGCAGAAACCGAAGCTGTGGTAAATACATGGCCCGATCTTTACCGCGGCATCAGTAATATCAACTTCATCCTCAGTGTGGTCAACAGCCTCGACCCTATACCGCCGGACCTGGCCAATATCAACGCAGAACTAAAAACGCTGCGGGCGCTGTACTACTACTGGGCAATGGACCTCTATGGCAATGTGCCGCTCGTGACCGATTTCAATACCGACCCCACCACCATTACTAACAGCACCCGCAAACAGGTATATGATTTTGTAGAAAAGGAAATCAAGGATAATATAAACCTCGTCACATCCACCACGGGTCTGACCACGTATGGACGGGTGACCAAATACCTCTCGTTCACCATACTTGCGAAACTCTACCTCAACTCAGAGATTTATGTCAACCAGCCCCGCTGGGCGGAAGCGCGGGATATGTGTGATTCCGTTATCCTGAGCAATAAGTATTCGCTCATGACCAATTACTACGACAATTTTTCGCAGAACAATGAAAGTTCCACCGAAAACATTTTCGCGGTTCCATTTGACAATGTCAACATCGGAGGTAACAATATCCAGACACAGACGCTGCACTACGACAACGAACCGAATACCGGGATCCGCGGTGGCGGGTGGAACGGATACTGCTCCAATGCCGAATTCTACAGCAACTTCGACACCACATCAGTGTATGCCAAACGTGGCCAGAATACCTACCGTACTTTCCTCGATTCACGCTCGGGCCAATACCTGGTCGGACAACAATTCAATGAACGCATGAGTTACCCGCCGAGTACCAATGTCCTTGTAGCCAGTGATAACGCGGCGCTGCGTCTTACCGACAAACAAACCGGTAAACTTCTCTCGTTCTACCCCAATGTAAAAGAAGTAAACAACCCGACCGATACCTTCCGCCTCGCAGGGGTACGAAGCGTGAAGTTTTTCCCCAATGCCGGTGTACAGACATCCATGAGCAACGACTTCCCGCTGTATCGCCTCGCAGATGTACTGCTGATGCGTGCGGAGGCTTCGATGCGTAACGGAACGGCAACGGGTACCGATCTCAATTACGTGAACATGGTCCGCACACGTGCCTATGGCGGCGATGCTTCAAAAAACTGGACAATGCCACAACTCACCCTGGTCAATATGCTGGCTGAACGTGCCCGCGAACTGGCCTGGGAAGACCACCGCCGGACAGATGTAATCCGGTTCGGAACATTCGGGAATGCACGCGTACCTGCCAAAGCACAGGATGCTGACCGCCACTTCGAGATCTTCCCGATCCCGAAAGCGGAATACCTGACTAATCCGAACCTCAAACAGAATCCGGGTTATCCTCCTTTCTAAGCGTTAGAATGTGTATATAATAAAGCAGCCCTGTTCCCAGGGCTGCTTTTGTTTCCGGAATTATTACTTTAGTAGAACTGCTCACGCATATGATACGAATCAGCCAGCTTGTTTTCCTCCTCATTGTCCTGGCCGGATGCCGCACGGGTGAAAAATCCCTGCCAACCGACGGACTGTTCGAACTGCTGCCCGCATCGGCAACCGGTATCGGTTTTACCAATGAGGTAAAAGACAGCGCCCAGGTCAATATCCTCAACTTCCGCAATTTTTACAACGGCGGTGGAGTAGCGGTAGGTGATATCAACAATGATGGCCGGCCGGATATTTTTTTCAGTTCCAACCAGGGTTCCAATAAACTGTACCTCAACAAGGGTGATTTCAGATTTGAAGATATCAGCGCCAGCGCGGGGATCGAAGGCATCTACAAATGGCACACCGGTGTGATCATGGTGGATATCAATTCTGATGGATGGCTGGATGTATATGTGTGCAACAGCGGGGACGTACTGGGAAAACAACGGGAAAATGAACTGTACATCAACCAGAAAAACGGGACATTCAGGGAAGAGGCAGCAGCATGGGGACTGGCTGACCAGGGAATCGGTACCATGGCCGCTTTCTTTGATTACGATAATGACGGTGATCTCGACTGTTTTATCCTGAACAACAGTTTCCGACCGATCGAAAGCTTCGGGTACGACCGCAACATCCGCCACATCCGCAGTGAGAGCGGCGGACACCGGCTTTATCGAAATGACAATGGCCATTACAACGATGTCAGCGAACAGGCAGGCATCTATGGATCCGAAATCGCATTTGGGCTCGGGGTCAGCGTAGCCGATCTCAACAATGATGGATGGTCCGACCTCTACGTCTCCAATGATTTTTTTGAAAGGGATTATCTCTACCTCAACCAGCAGGACGGTACATTCAGGGAAACCATCACCGAAAATACAGGCCATACCAGTCTTGCCTCCATGGGCAGCGATATCATGGACATCAACAATGACGGCCATCTGGATATATTCACCACCGATATGCTGCCGGAAGATGACTACCGGTTGAAAACTGTTTCGCGGTTCGACGACTACGACGTGCAGGCAGCCAAACTCAATAACGATTTCCATCACCAGGTGCAGGCGAATTGCCTGCAGCTGAACAATGGCGACGGCACTTTCAGGGAAATCGCCTGTTATGCAGGGGTGGAAGCCACCGATTGGAGCTGGGGGGCACTCAGTTTTGATTTTGATAACGATGGCTGGAAAGACATTTATGTCAGCAACGGGGTCAGCCGCGACCTGACCGACCAGGACTTCCTCGATTTTTTCAGTGCTGCCGATACCAGGCAACGCGCCGTAGACTCGGGATTCAGCTATAAAACATTTCTCGAAAAACTCAAAGCCACCCCGATCCCGAATTATGGATTTGTAAACCAGCGAAACCTGCGGTTCCGCAATGAAAGCAAACGACTCGGTCTGGCCACCCCATCATTCAGCAATGGTGCGGCTTACGCAGACCTTGATGGTGACGGCGATCTCGACCTGGTGGTAAACAACGAGAACATGCCTGCTTTCGTATACCGGAAC
>SEAD01000012.1 GCA_004173355.1 Chitinophagaceae bacterium
GCCCGTAAAACCGCCCTGAATCCGGCGCCCCGGTGATTAGCCGGTATTGCCCGGCCTGCGGAACCGGCGGGTGATCATTTTCCAGTCACGCTGGTGGCGTCCGGCCACCATGTCAAAATACTGGTTCGCTAAATTATACCAGGGGTTAAATGCACCTGCCTGTTCGTCAATCTGGCGGATCTGCTGCCAGAGGGTAACAATCTTGTTCATCACCGGATTTTAAAGTTCAACGTTAAAATATCAGTTTCCGGTGAGATTCAAAAGCGCCGTGGAAAAATCATCGCTTTCCGACCTGCTGCCCGTCGACTCCGTAATTGGATGGCTGGTTCGGAAATCCATTACTGTCAAGAATCAGCGGCGTTGAGGTCATCAATCCATTCTGGACAGGGAATCGCCATTTTTCATTACCATTTAAGGCATCCAGTGCGTAAAAATTATGCGTACCTCCGCCTCCGATATAAACGATGCCATCCGACACTGATGCGGAGGCGCTGTTCGTCAGGAGTTGTTTTTTCCAGAGCGTTTCACCATTCGCCGCGTTGAGCGCATAAAAGTAAAGATCATCAGCCCCGATATAAACTATGTTGTTTGCCACACAGGGGCTTGAACTGAAGCCTGTGTTTTCCAGTTTATTCCATACCAGGTTACCGGTAACGGCGTCCAGCGCGAAGAAGCTGCCGGCTTCCTGGTTGCCCGGAAAATTATACCAGCCACCCATATATACCCTGTTGTTTGCCACGGTCGGGCTGCATGCCTCCAATGACACACCGGCGGGATAAGACCATTTCAGGATGCCTGTCTGTGCATCTATTGCATATAAATTCCGGTCGCGGCTTCCTACATATAACGTTTCATTGTAAAGGCATGCCGCTGACTGGTTGATCATGGCATTCGTCTGGTAATGCCAGACGTACCGGCCAGTGGCGGTATCCAGTGCATACATATTTCCATCAGAACTTCCGAAACAAACCAGGTTTTGGAATATGACCGCACTGGAACTGACATTTGATCCCGTGCGGAACGACCATTTCAGGTTGCCGGTTTGTGCGTCCAGTGCCATGAAGTCATCGTCGTTGTTTCCGACATACACTGTGTTGCCATGAATGACCGCATCGGACTCGATTCCGGTCTGTCCTGTGAGTTGTTTCCACAGGACTTCGCCAGTCGATGCTTTAAATGCATACACATAGTTGTCGATTCCCCCGACATAGACCACGCCATCCTTATACGTTGGTGATGAATAAGCAAAGGATGCCGTGCTGCTATACTTCCATTTCAGGGCACCGGTCTTTGCATTCAGCGCATAGAAGCTATTATCGCCGCTCCCGAAGAACACCAGGTTGGCAGGGATTGCATTTTTTATGATCACAGTGTAAATTCCCTGTGATCCGTCTTCCGCAGTGACGGTATATTGAACCGGACTACTAAAATCCTGTTGCACCCCGCTTGCAGGGGAAATAGATATTCCTGAAATAATAATGACTGGTGTCAGGGCGGTGAGATCTGTTTCTTCCGGAACCGTCACGCGGATAGTATCATTGACTATTGTCACTGATACCGTCGAAGAATCGATTACGGAGCCATTTGCCTTCCGCAGGGTAAGTGAAATGATTTCATGGCTGTTATCCGAAACCTCCGGATTGTCTTTTTCGCAGGACGAAAAAAGACAGATCAGCGCAAACAGGAAAAGGCAAGGCAGGGCCTTGCGGGCAGGCATAAGGTGGTGGTGGTTCATAGGGCAATATAATAAACATCCTCATATGGGACAACGCCGGGGACGGTACGAAACGGGAGTCTGCCGCGGGTCTGCCTGGCTATCTGCCGGGGCAATGGTGGTTTCTATTAAATTGTAGAACAGATGCATAAACAAAAAAACCCGCTCAAAGAGCGGGCTTCATTTTTAACCTGTTGACCCATAAGGATTCGAACCTTAAATGACTGAACCAAAATCAGTAGTGTTACCATTACACCATGGGTCAATCCGTTTAAAATAGGGAGTCCGGCTCTTTCCCCCAAATGCTTTTCAAAGAAAATTAAACATTTACCGGTCAGGAAACCGGGGTTTTATCTTCGCGTTCCTTTAGTTCCCTGATTTTGTCGATTGCACCCGCAACCACATCACACATAATGACATAGAGCGCACCCTGCACCGGATTTGCATAGATATATTCCAGTGCTTCGTTCTCGTTCGGGATCACCCGGGTTGGATGGTTCGGGTCCACATCACTGATCCCCGCATGCAGCAGGCCAATGATTTCCTCGGCCGTCCGCCCGCGGAGGTTTTTATCGCACCGGATGATGATTTCGTCAAAATGTTTCGCGGAAATGCTTCCGAGTGCCCGGATATCCTCATCCCGCCGGTCGCCGGTACCGGAAATGATCCCGATTTTCCGGGTGTACTCAAGCTTGTCGACAAACTCACCGAGCAAACGCAATCCATGGGGATTGTGCGCAAAATCGGCGAGCATGGTATAATTCCTGAACTGGAAAAAATTCAGCCGTCCCGGTGTCTGTGCCGAAGAAGGGATAAATGAATTCAGGCTCGACCGGATATCCTCGATCGAAATATCCCTGAACAAATAGGTGGCAAGCACGGCCGGAAGGCAGTTCTGCACATTATGGATTGCCTTGCCTTCGTATGTCAGCGGGATATCCTTCACCGGAAGTACCCTGATTTTCCAGGTTCCTTTCATGATACTGATATAGCCATTCTCAAATACGGTCGCCAGGCCACCCCTTGCACAGTGCCTCTTGATCCGCGGATTGTTTTCATCCATTGAAAACAACGCCACATTACAGGTCAGGCCCTCGCGCATGCCATAGACGAGGTCGTCATCAGCATTGAGTATTGCATATCCATGGGGAAATACCGTTTCGGGTAATACGGCTTTTACTTTGGCCATCTGCTCTACGGTGTTGATGCCACCAAGACCCATATGGTCCGCGGCCACATTGGTGACAATCGCCACATCACAATGCTGGAAAGACAATCCGTTTTTCAGGATCCCGCCTCGTGCACACTCCAGTACGGCAAACTCAACAGTGGGATCTTTTAATACAAAGGCCGAACTCACCGGACCGGTGCAATCGCCTTTCATCATCATCTGGTTCTGGATATATACCCCGTCGGAAGTGGTATAACCTACTTTTTTTCCCGCACTCTTTACAATATGCGCCGTGAGGCGGGTAGTGGTGGTTTTCCCATTGGTGCCGGTGATGGCAATGATCGGGATCCTTCCATTACTCCCCTTTGGGAAAAGCATATCCACCACGGGCTCGGCCACGTTTCGCGGCAGGCCCTCTGATGGTTCAATATGCATCCGGAAGCCGGGTGCTGCATTGACTTCAAGGATCGCACCGCCATTTTCGGATACGGGTGTGCGCAGGTCCATGGCCATAATATCGATGCCACAGATATCGAGACCGATGATCTTCGCGATGCGCTCGCACATCACAATATTGGCGGGATGTATTTCGTCCGATACATCGGTGGAAGTACCACCGGTTGAAAGGTTGGCAGTTGGTTTCACCGCAACAAACTCGCCTTTCGCTGGTACGGTCTCCAGCGTATATCCTTTTTCCGCCAGGATTTTTTCAGTAAAACCGTCCACCTTGATCTGCGTAAGTACTTTCTCATGCCCGAAGCCACGGCGTGAATCCTTGTTTACCTCATCGATCAGCCACTGGATCGTATGTTTGCCGTCACCGATGACTGAAGCCGGTGTGCGGAGCGCGGCACAGATAAATTTATAATTGATCACCAGTACGCGGAAGTCGAACCCGGTGATATATTTCTCCACGATCGAACTCCGTCCATACAGCTGTGCTGCAGCCAGTGCCTTGGTGGCCTGTTCCCAGGTGGTGATATTGGTGGTATTCCCCTTTCCATGGTTGCCATCGATTGGTTTTATCACCAGCGGGTAGCCATACGTATCCACGGCTTCCCGCAGTCCCTCTTCGGTACGGATCACCATGCCTTTGGGTACCGGGATTTCCGCTGCGCTCAAAAGGTTTTTTGTTTCTTCCTTATCGCATGCGATGTCCACCGCAATATTCCCGGTAGTGGATGCAATAGTGGCCCGGATCCGTTTCTGGTGCACCCCGTAACCCAGCTGGACCAGGCTTTGTTTATTGAGCCGGATAAACGGGATATTCCTTTTAGCGGCTTCATCCACGATACAGCCGGTTGAGGGGCCGAGACGGGTATCTTCCCGGATTTCACGCATCTGCTGGATATCGGGTTCGAGGTCGTACGGGGTATTGTCGACCAGCGCCTGTGCGATCCGCACCGAGGCCCTGGCGGCATACACGCCCGCATCTTCTTCCATATAATCAAACACTACATGGTACACACCATCCCGCTCACCCGTACCGCGTGTGCGGCCAAACCCGCAGTCCATCCCCGCAAGCGTCATTATCTCCAAAGCAATATGTTCTATCACATGTCCCATCCAGGTACCCTCGTCCACGCGACTGAAAAACCCGCCAGCCACGCCTTCACTGCAGCGATGCGACTGCAGGCTCGGCAGCAGTATTTCGAGTCGTTCCCTGAATCCCGGGATCTTGTTCGTCGGCAGCTGTTCAAGCTCTTCCAGGTCCAGTTTCATCTGGATCAGTTTGGGTCGCCTGACACTCCAGTAGTTTGGTCCCCTGAGCACTTTGATCTCGAGTATTCGCATGATGGATTGTTTTTCGGAAGTTAAACGATTTTGCATCACGCTCCAATAAGCAGGGGTATATTACACTGTCCTGCCGGAAAGCAGCGCAACATTTTCCGGTACATGCTGTTGTGGCAGGCAGACTGATTAATTCCTTTTTTTTGAACCAGCCAGACACCAACCGCAAAATCACACTGCTCCAGGCCACCGCCATCAACATGATTGATATGGTTGGCATCGGCCCCTTCGTCGTCATCCCTTTCGTGGTCAGCCAGTTCAGCAACGGACTGTTTCTCTGGGCATGGATATTCGGCGCTTTCGCGGCGCTGGCCGATGGCATGATCTGGAGTGAGCTGGGGGCACGATACCCGCTCGCAGGTGGCACCTATAATTTCCACCGTATTGCTTTCGGGGAAAAGGGCGGGAAAATGATGGGGTTCCTGTTTGTCTGGCAGACCAGCATACAGGCCCCGCTGGTCGTGGCTTCCGGGGCAATCGGTTTTGCACAGTACCTTACCTATCTCGTGGACCTCACGGCCCTGCAGCAGAAAATGGTGTCGGGCGGACTGGTCATCCTCGTGCTCCTGCTGTTGTACCGGAAAATCGAAACCATCGGTCGTATTTCCGTGGTGCTTGGTACAATCGTTATCCTTACCATCTGCTGGATCATCATCGGGGGATTGCTCAACCAGCGGCACAGTGTGCAGTTGCTGCCTGCCACCGGTCAGTCGTTTTCCGCAACTGCCTTTATTGCTGCTATCGGGTATGGTTCACTGAAGACCGTGTATTCCTATCTTGGTTATTATAATGTATGCCATCTCGGTGGGGAAATCCGGAAGCCCGGTATCAATATCCCCCGAAGTATATTTATTTCCATCATTGGCATTGCAATCCTTTACCTGCTGATGAACTACAGTATCATGGGCGTGATTCGCTGGCAGACAGTCAGGGCCAATGACAAATACCTGGTGAGTTCATTTATGGAAATCGTGTATGGAGGCAGGGCCGCGGTAGTGGTGACGGTGCTGATCCTGCTCATCGCCCTTTCCTCTTTGTTCGCCGTGGTACTGGGTTATTCGCGGGTACCGTATGCGGCTGCACTGGATGGAAATTTTTTTCCGGTGTTCAGCAAACTGCATCCAACCAAAAACTTTCCCTATGTATCGCTGCTGGTATTATGTGCCACGGGATTTGTGTTCAGTCTTTTTATGCGGCTGGGTGATGTGATCACGGCGATCCTGGCGATGCGGATCCTGGTGCAGTTTATCGGGCAGGCGGCCGGGGTAGTGTTGTTGCGCCGCCGGTTTGGCACAGGGGACCTTCCCTTCCGGATGTGGCTTTATCCGCTGCCGGTAATTGTATCACTGGCGATCTGGATTTTCCTGTTTTGTTCAACAGGATGGTTTGCCTTTTACGGACTGGGGATTGCGGCCACCGGTGTACTGGTATACCTGCTGCTCAATCGCGGAGTTATTCCTTTTTGGTCCTCGATTTCAGGAAGTAAAAAAACGCAATGACATGCAGTGTAAAAAAGAAAAGCAAGAGCAGCAGTAACGAAACAAAACCGGCGAACAGGATCCAGCTGTCAGTGAGATCGTACCGGAGGATCCAGGTGAGCAGGTAGGTGGTGAGCAGCGCATGCAGTAAAAGAGCGAAAACGCGGCGGAAAAGTCTGCCCATTCGATGGAGTATTGTTTAGTTTCCCAAATGTATCGGTTTTCACGGTCCCGCCAATCCCACAAACAGGGGGTTTTCTTTCTCCACATATCCACATCCCAAGTCCATAAAGCTCGCAGGCTCTTATATTTCCATTAAATTTGGGGCTGACCAAACCCCTTTGAATGGACCATCCAAAAGGTAAGCTGATCGCCGTTGGCGGCGCAGAAGATAAAGGCACAAACCTGGAGACCGGAGATATTTTCAGAAATAACCTCAACTTTTTTGAGCTCGGCATCCTTCGCCGGGTTGTGGAAGAGGCCGGCGGTCCTTCCGCGCGGATCGAAATCATTACCACCGCCTCCACCATTCCATATGAAGTGGGTGAAAATTACCTGGATGCATTTGGAAAAATTTCCTGTACCAATGTAGGGGTAATGCATATCCGCAACCGGCAGGACACCCAGAACCCGGATTTCCTGGAACGGATCCGCAGTTGTGATGCGGTAATGTTCAGTGGCGGCAACCAGCTGCGGCTGAGTGCAACCGATGGTGGTACCGAGTTCCTGCGGATCATGAAACGCCGTTACCTTGAAGAAAATTTCCTGATCGCCGGTACCAGTGCAGGAGCCATGGCTATGAGTAATACCATGATCTATGAAGGCAATGCCACTCGTGCCCACCTGAAAGGCGAAGTAAAAATCACTACGGGTCTTGGTTTTATCAATACCCTGATCATCGACTCCCATTTTGAAAAACGCGGACGGTTTGGCCGGCTTGCGCAGGCGGTAGCCACCAACCCGAGCTGTATCGGTATCGGGCTGGGGGAGGATACCGGGATGCTGATCACGGAAGGCAACAAGATGGAGGCGATCGGAAGCGGGCTGGTGGTGATCATCGACGGGCATGATATACTGCATTCCAATATCGCCGATATCCCGGATGGCAATCCGGTGAGTATCGAAAACCTGAAAGTCCACTTCTGCGAAAAAGGGAACGGTTACCTGATCCGCGAACGGCAGTTCCTCCCCGAAGCCGTGGATGGGGCAGTCATCAAAAAACAGGTGAGTGTGGAATAGCGGTCCGTTGCGGACCGCGTTACAATCCGGAAAGAAACAAGTCATTATTATGAAATATATCATTGCTTCCCTGGCCCTCGGTTTACTCATGGCATTTACCACCCTGCAGAAAAAAAAGAAAGTGATTTTTTTTGGTGATTCAATCACGCAGGCGGGCGTACAACCCGGCGGATACATCAAAAGGGTTGATTCGATGAGTGCCGCGGCCGGCAAATCTGCCGAATACGAATTCCAGGGTGCGGGTATTGGTGGCAATAAAGTGTATGATCTCTATCTCCGGCTTGAAAGCGATGTACTGGATAAAAAACCAGACCTGGTGTTTATTTATGTTGGTGTGAATGATGTATGGCATAAACGCCTTGCAGGTACCGGCACCGATGCGGATAAGTTCCAGCGTTTTTATCAGGCCCTCATCGACAAAATCAAAGCTGCCGGTGCAAAACTGGTGCTTGTCACGCCCGCTGCGATCGGGGAAAAGAACGATTTCAGTAACGAGCAGGATGGGGACCTGAACCGCTACAGTGGCTTCATCCGTGAACTTGCATCGAAGAATAATCTCGCGATCGTTGATCTCCGGAAAATCTTCCACGACTACGAAGTAGCCAATAACCCCAAAAATCTCGAAAAGGGAATCCTTACCACAGATGGCGTCCACCTCAATGCCGAAGGAAACCAGCTGGTGGCTGACCATTTCTGGAAAGCGGTGCAGGCTGCGAAATAACCCTGTTGCCCGCTGTGGGGCACAGCACCGGAAGGTGAACGTGAGACCAACCCGGCAGTCAGGCCGGTGCCGGCATTATTTACTCTCAATCAGTTGGCGGAGGATCACCGAAATTTCATCGGCTTTGTCCAGGGTCATCACATGACTGCCTCCCTGGATGATGTACTGCGCTTTAGTGCGTTTGTAGGGAAGCAGGCGATCCCCTGTGCCATGGATGTGTACGATATTTTCGGGCACGATGGCATTATCCCATTTAAGGATTGCGGTTACGGCCCACTTCACAAATTTCATATCTGAGTCGGCTACGATCTGGTAAATGAGTTTCCGCTGCTCTGGATTTTTTACACCGAAAATGCTGGTGTACGCTTTCTGGTATCGTTTCAGTGCGGACCCGGGGATCACTTTATGGAATGGAAAATGGCGGAACACTTTCAGGTGCCGGGGAAATTCACTGGCGAGTTTGTTGCTGCTGATGATAATGCTTTTTACCCCCGGATCTTTTTTTGCCATTTCGGTAGCGAGCATGCCGCCGAATGACAGCCCGACGATCACCGGATTTTTTTCAGGGATCAGTTCCCGCAGTCGCATGGCGTAATGGGCGAGTGATTCATCCTGCTCGGCATCGATCCAGTCGATATGCACCGGTTCGCAGAAGGAGAGGTCGAGGTAAGCAAATACCCGTTTGTCTGCACCCAGTCCACTGATGAAATACACTTTATCCATGAAAACCCAACCCGTTTTTATTCTGTTTCCGTCCGCCTTGCAGCGATCCGGCTGAAGATAATAAAACTCTCTGTCTTACCCTGCAATGAGCAGGTAATGGTTCTTTTTCCCTTTCTGCAGCAGCAGGAATTTTCCATGCAGCAGGTGTTGCCCGCTGACCACCAGCTGTGCGTCGTCCAGTTTGATTCGGTTGAGGCTAACCCCGCCACCAGTCAGCGTTTTACGCGCATCACCCTTGCTTGCGAAAATACCGGATTCAGCGAGCAGGCTGATGATATCGATCCCGGCTTCCAGCTTCCCGCGGGAAAAATGGAGCGTAGTGACACCCTGCATTTTTTCCAGGTCATCCACGGACAGGTCTTCTGCCGCAACATGCTGGTTGCTGAAAGTTTTTTCCGTGGTGGTGATGGCTTCGTCGAGTGCTGCCTGCCCGTGCACAAACCGCGTGACCTGGCTGGCAAGTTCCTTTTGTAGAATCCGTGCGGCGGGATCTGCCTGGTGACGGATCACCAGTGGTTCAATTTTCTCTTTGGATAAAAAGGTAAAAATGCGGATCCATTTTTCCGCGTCGGTATCGGAGGCATTGAGCCAGAACTGGTAAAACTGGAAAGGGGTGGTGCGCACGGGGTCAAGCCACACATTCCCGGATTCCGTTTTGCCAAACTTGCCGCCATCGGCTTTTGTGAGCAGGGGACAGGTAAAGGCAAATGCCTCACCGCCTGCTTTGCGACGCACCAGCTCCGTGCCGGTAGTGATATTTCCCCACTGGTCGCTGCCGCCCATCTGCAGTTTCACGTTTTTGTTGACATGGAGCCAGTAGTAGTCATAACCCTGCATCAGCTGGTAAGCGAATTCGGTGTAGCTGATCCCGGTTGTGCCTTCTATCCGTTTCCGGACGCTGTCCTTCGACATCATGTAATTGACCGTGATATGTTTCCCTGTATCCCGGAGGAAATCGATGAAACTGATATTCCTGAACCAGTCATAGTTGTTCACCATCTCTGCTGCGTTGGGCAGGGTAGGATCGAAGTCGAGGTATTTTTCCAGTTGCCCGCGGACACCCGCCACATTCTGCGCCAGTTGTTCTTCACTCAGCAGGTTCCGCTCTTCACTTTTCATGCTCGGATCGCCGATCATACCCGTGGCACCACCGATGAGCGCGATTGGTTTATGACCTGCCAGCTGCAGGTGCCGCAAAAGGAGGATGGGCACCAGGCTCCCGATATGCAGGCTGTCGGCCGTGGGATCGAACCCGATATAGGCCGTGGTCATCTCTTTCTGCAATTGTTCTTCGGTACCCGGCATGATGTCCTGCAGCATGCCTCTCCAGCGGAGTTCTTCAATGAAATTCATGGTGTTATGAGCGAATTTTGCGCAAAAATACGTACCTATCCGTTAGGGCCCCTTCAAATGCAATATTTTTCTAAATGTTTCGTTTTCAAGGCCCGGGTTTTTTCCTACGTAAAACTATGATGGTAACAGCTGTTGGTATACTTTTACCAGCGGCATTCCCGGACACCAATAGCGGAAATTGCTTATAAGAAAACTATCCTGATGAAACTGACCCGTATATATCTCACCCTTCCGGCGTTATGCCTTTGCCTTGGCGTATCCGCCCAATTCCGGAAATATTCCAATGAATTCCTGAACATCGGTGCAGGTGCAAGGGGACTTGCCATGGGTAGTGCGCAGGTGGCATCGGTGAACGATGGTACCGCGGGTTACTGGAATCCGGCAGGACTGGTGGGAGTGAAGGACCATCCGCAGATCAACCTGATGCATGCGGAGTACTTTGCCGGGATCGGTAAATATGATTACGCCAGTATCGCTTTCCCTTCGGCAAACAACAGGCGCACCGTGGCCATTACCGGTCTCCGTTTCGCCGTGGATGATATCCCCAATACGCTTTTCCTTGTTGAACCCGATGGTTCCTACAACTACGATAATGTCACTGCCTTTTCATCGGCCGACTATGGCTTCCTGGTGTCGTTTGCACAAAAACTGAAAGAAAAGAAAAACAGGAATATCAACTTCGGCCTGAATGCAAAAGTGATCCACCGGAGTGTGGGCAAGTTTGCCAAAGCCTGGGGTTTTGGTATTGATGCCGGTGTACAGATCATCAAGGACAAATGGAAGTTTGGCCTTTCCGCCCGTGATATCACCACCACCTTCAATGCATGGTCATTTACATTTACCGAAAGGGAAAAAGAAGCGCTGTACCTGACCAATAACAAAATACCCGTACGCTCAACTGAAATGACGCAGCCACGGCTGATCCTCGGGGCAGCACGTGATTTCAAACTGGGAAAAAAAACCAGCCTGCTTGCTGAAGCGAATCTCGATCTCACGTTTGATGGGCGCCGCAATACCGTCATCAGTACCGATCCGCTGAGTGTGGATCCGAAACTTGGGGTAGAGCTCAATGTAAACAATGTCTTTTTCCTCCGCACCGGTATCAATAATTTCCAGCGCGCACTAGACGACGATGATATCACCAACCAGGAAAAGGTATGGATCTACCAGCCCAGTGTTGGTGCGGGTTTCAAGGTGCAGAGCGTAACCATCGATTATGCTTTTACCAACCTTGCCAACCAGTCGAACCCGTTGTTTACCCATGTGTTTTCGCTGCGGCTGGATATGGTCAACAATGACAAGACCAAAGCGAAAACAAAAAAATAACCACCGTACTCCCAACTCATCCGCATGAAACGAATTTTACTTTTACTGCTGGTCATCTCGTCGCTCTCCGCTTCCGCGCAGGGCTTCAACAATGAATGGATCGACTACAGCAAAACCTATTATAAATTCAAGGTTGGGAAAACGGGACTCTACCGGATCCCGCAGTCTATCCTTGCTGCCAACAGCATGGGCGCGGTGAATGCGGATCATTTCCAGCTCTGGCGCAATGGTGTGCAGGTACCCATTTACACCAGCACCAGTGGTGCACCGGTGGCTGCAGGTGGCTATATCGAATTCTGGGGTGAAATGAATGACGGTAAACCAGATCATGTCCTTTACCGCGATCCCAACACCCAGCTGAATGATAAATGGTCGCTTTCCACTGATACTGCTGCATTCTTCCTGACCGTGAATCCCAATACATCTGCCAATGCACGGCTGCAGGTTACCAATAATGATGTGGCAGGCAATACTCTCAGTGCCGAGCCTTTCTTCATGCACAGGACGGGTCAGTATTTCCGGGATAATATCAATATCGGACGTTCCGAGATCATAGGTATTTCCCGCACGTACTCCTCTTCGTATGATGTGGGGGAGGGTTGGACGAGCAGTGTTATCGGTCCGCTGGCCAACCGTGCCGTTAATTTGACTTCGCTTGCACCGTATACCGGTGGCGGCGCGCCGGATGTGACGCTGATGGTAAATGCGGTAGGCGATGCTGTCAACCAGCGCAACCTCGTGGTCAGTCTCGGCAGTGACTCCGTAGCCGGTGGCCCTGTCGATTTTTTCAACGATGCAAAATTTACCCGCAACCTTCCCGTCAGTTCGCTTGGAAGTTCGGCCACATTCAACCTGAAGAACAGCTGTAACATTGCTGACGACCGTTTAATGGTTGCCAAACTTGAGATAGTCTATCCCCGCCAGTTTAATTTCGGCGGAGCCGCAAATTTTGAATTTACACTCGCCGCAAATACAACCGGGAATTTCCTGGAGATCACCAATTACTCCAGCACCGGTGCACCGGTACTGTACGACCTTACCAACGGCCGGCGCTATGTTGCCGTGGTGAGTGCGGGTACCGCCCGTTTCGCCCTCCAGGGTTCGGCGGTGGACCGCAACCTCGTGCTGGTTGACCAGGGAGCCGGTAATATTACCACTGTAAATGCACTGCAGCAAAGGAATTTTGTCAACTATGCGTTACCGGCCAACCAGGGTAACTACCTGATGATTTCAAATCCCGTACTGCTTGGCAGTGGCGGTCTTGATCCGATCAGCGATTACCGCGCTTACAGGTCATCCGCTGCGGGTGGCAGTTTCAATCCGGGTCTCTACATGATTGACGAACTGGTTGACCAGTTTGGATTCGGTATAAAAATGCATCCCCTGTCGATCCGTAATTTTATCCGCTGGACGAGGGTGACCTATGCCCAACCCATCCGCTATGTATTACTGATCGGCAAAGGCGTTACCTATTATTCACTCCGGGTCAACGAACAGGCCGCACAGATAAACCAGCTGATGCTGGTGCCGACTTTCGGTTACCCCGCATCGGATAACCTGCTGACCGCTGAAGGTTCGAGATCATTACCCCTCACGCCGATCGGGCGCCTCTCGGTGATCAACAGGCAGGAACTGGCCGATTACCTTGAGAAGGTAAAAACATACGAGCAGGTACGCCTGACCACTTCCCCGGCGATACAGGACCAGGCCTGGCGGAAAAATGTGGTGCATGTGGTGGGTGCCAGTGATGATGTCACCTCCGATATACTTTCCAATGCCCTTGCAGGCTGGGAACGTATCATCGAGGATACATTATATGGAGGCATTACCAGTACATTCAAAAAAACGTCAACGGACGGCGTGGAGCAGATCAACAATGCAGAGCTGGCCGGACTGTTTAATAAGGGGATCGGTTTCCTCAGTTACTTTGGGCACTCATCTTCCACCACGCTGGAATTCAACCTCGATAATCCCAACAATTACATGAACATGGGCAAATACCCCATCTTCAATGTGATGGGTTGTAATGCCGGTAACTTCTATAGTTATAATGAAGGACGGCTCTTTACCAAGGAAACAATCTCCGAACGGTATGTGCTGGCAAAAGAACGTGGGTCAGTAGCTTTCATGGCCAGCACCCACCTTGGTATTGTGCACTACCTGGATATTTATGCCAACAAAATGTACCGCGCCATGAGCCGCAGCCACTATGGCCTTGCACTTGGCGATATCATGGATGAGGCGATAAAGGAAACTTTTGTCCAGACCAGCGAGAATGATTTTTATTCCCGTTTCCAGTGTGAGCAGTTTGCCCTTCACGGTGACCCTGCACTCCGGATGTATACTTTTGAAAAGCCGGATTATGTGCTGGAAGACCAGAATGTGAAGGTGTCCCCATCCTTTATTTCGGTGGCGGAATCAAGCTTCCGGGTGAAAGCCAATATGATGAATATCGGTAAATCGCCCAACAGGTCGATCGTGATAGAAGTAAAACGGACTTATCCGAATAATCCGACTCCGGAAGTGATCCAGCGTGATACCATTCCGGGCATCCGTTACCTGGACTCACTGACTTTTAATATCCCGATCGTGGGCACCCGCGACAAGGGGCTCAACAGGATCACCATTACGGTCGATGCCGACAATGATGTGGATGAGCTGTATGAAACCAACAACTCGATTACAAAGGATGTTTACATCTATGAAGATGAGATCCGTCCGGTGTTCCCGTATACCTATTCCATTGTTAACTACGAGAACCCGAAACTGATTGCTTCCACTGCCAATGCATTCGTGCAGACACGCAATTACCTGTTTGAAGTGGATACCACAGAGCGATTTAACTCAAATGCCAAAGTCACAAAGACTGTAACGGCTTCGGGTGGTATCGTGGAAACCGTGTTCAATACATCCATGGTGGACAGTACCGTGTATTACTGGCGCGTGGCTGAAAATGTATCCAACGGCGATTTCAAATGGAATAAATCCTCGTTCCAGTACATCCGGAACGGACAGGATGGTTTCGCCCAGGCACAACACTACCAGCATCGTAACTCTACCGGTACGCTGATCCGGCTCGACAGTTCAGACCGCGTGATGAAGTTTGACAGCACACTGCGTTATATATTTTCCTCGAATGGTGTGTATCCGACTGCGGGAACGGAAGATGCCAACTTCGTGGTGGCACCGGATGGTGATGCCTATATCCGTTCTGCCTGTGTGGGCAGCTCACTTATCTTCAACCTGATCGATCCGATATCCTTCAGGGCCAAACAGAACCTCACGGGTGAAGGTGGTTCCGCACTTCCCTGTCTCCCTTCAAGGAGCTGGAACTACGAGTGGACCTATATGACACTGGCGGGCAGAAACCAGATGAGGGACTTTATGGATGCAATACCTGCCAACTATGTGGTGGTGATCCGCAATATCCCGAATAATGATGTGAATGGTTTTGTGGATGAATGGATGGCCGATTCTGTAGCGAACGGGGGTATCGGGAACACCCTGTACAGTCGTCTCAAAGCAGTTGGTTTTGATGGTATTGATTCTTTCAATAAGAAACGTGCATTCATTTACATGTACCAGAAGAACCATACGGACTTTGAACCGGCAGGGGTGGTATCGGAAGGTATTTACGACATGGTTTCGCTGACGAAAAACCTGCTCACAATCAGTACTACCGGGCATTTCACCTCACCGCTGATCGGTCCGGCACGTTCGTGGGGTGTGATGAAGTGGAATGGTAACTCAATTGAAAATGATAATTCAGATGTTGCTTCCGTGAATGTGATCGGTGTGTCGGCGGCAGGATCGGAGACCACGCTGTATACAAATGTGACTGCGGATAATTTTGATATTTCAACCGTCAGCGCACAGCAGTACCCGAATATCAAACTGCAGCTGAACTCGCGCGATACCGTGCATGCCACACCATTCCAGCTTCGTTACTGGGAACTGACCTACGAGCCGGTACCGGAAGGTGCCATCGCACCGAACCTGTACTTCGTCAGCAAGGATACTGTTGACGCGGGTGAGCCGTACAATATGGGTATCGCGTTCAAGAATATCAGCCGGTATGATTTTGACAGCCTGAAGGTGAAAGTAACGGTGCTGGATAAAAACAATATCGAAACGATTGTACCGGTGCCCCGGCAGAAAGACCTCAAGTCGGTGGCGCCCAATGATACATTGCAATTCAGGGTGGCGGTTGACACCAGGAGTCTGTCCGGTACCAACACCGTGTTTGTCAATTTCAACCCGGACAATGACCAGCCGGAACAGTATGTATTCAACAACTATGCATTCAGGTCGGTATATGTACGTCCTGATAGCCTGAATCCGTTGCTGGACGTAACCTTTGACGGAATACACATACTTAACAGGGATATCGTGGCATCGAGGCCGGATATCCAGATCAAACTGAAAGACGAGGCAAAATGGATGATCCTGGATGATACCAGCCTGGTGAGTCTGCGCGTCAGATATCCGGATGGCACCTCAAGGCCATTCTATTTCAACAATACCGATACCATGACCTGGATCCCCGCGGGCCAGGCGCCGAACACGGACAACACGGCAAGCATCAACCTGAAACCGTACTTCCCGCAGGATGGTGAGTATGAACTTACGGTGAGTGGCAAGGATGCAAGTGATAACGTGGCGGGAAGATCGTCGTATAAAGTGATGTTCCAGGTGATCAACAAACCGATGATCTCGAATATGCTGAACTACCCGAATCCGTTCACCACTTCCACCGCATTTGTATTCACGCTGACCGGTTCGGAAGTGCCGCAGAACCTGAGGATCCAGGTGCTGACCATTACGGGTAAGATCGTGCGGGAGATCACGAAAGAGGAGCTGGGACCATTACATATCGGCCGCAACATGACCGAGTTCAAGTGGGATGGGACTGACCAGTATGGCGCTAAACTTGCCAATGGTATCTACCTTTACCGGGTGATCACCAGCCTCAATGGAAAGTCGCTCGACAAGTACAAAGCGGAGAGTGATAAAACAGACAAGTTCTTCAACAAGGGGTATGGTAAAATGTACCTGATGCGATAAAAATTTGTTTTTGATAGTTAGTCCCCGGCCCGATGCCGGGGACTTTTTTTTCAACTAATTTCGGCAGGCATAAACAAAAGGATGAAGCCTTTCCCCGACAGATTTTATTCCCGGTGTTCGATCATGCTGGTCCTGCTTTCGCTGCTGGTCTACGGCAAGGCGATTCACCTGCCGTTTTTTTCAGATGATTATGCAGTAATGCTGCGCCTGTCGCGTGGGGATTTTGACACCGGCATTTTTTTACGCCCACTGGGTGATTTTACCTTGTACCTGCAATACCAGTTGTGTGGATTCAACGCGGCATGGTATCACCTGGTGAATGTATTGCTGCATGCCGGTTGCGCCGTGCTGGTATTGTATGTGACGCGTGAGCTGCTTGGTTACATCGGTTACCAGGGCCCCGCGGGATGGGTGGCCGCGCTTGCCGCGTTACTGTACACCTGCAACCCGATGATTGCTGAAACGGTGATCTGGATAGTTGGCAGGGGCATCATACTTTCCACATCCTGTATGTTGTTGTCGATCCTGTTTTTCCTGCGAACCAGGGCCGGAAAGAAATGGATGCGGCTGCCTTCACTTATTTTTTTTGCATTGGCGCTGTCTGGTTACGAGACGGCGCTCGTCCTTCCTGCGCTGTTGTTTGTGATGGTACTGTCGGGAAAGGGGAAACTGACAAAGGCGATGGTTGCGGTGTTGCCATTTGTCGCAGTCGTGCTGGCATACCTCCTGTTGCGGGTGCTGCTGCTTCCTGAATTTTCCGGAGGCGGATATTTCCGGACCGGGCATGGCCCTGCATTCTATGCTTACAATTTCGCGGCATTACTCACCCGTTGTTTTACGCCGCCGGCCGCTGACAGCAGGAACTTTTCCATAATGGGCGCGGTGGTATTTGTGCTGCTGGCAGCTTTTTTTGTTTTATACCGCAGGCGATCACCGGTTTCTTTCCCGGTGCTGATGATTTTTACGCTGCTCCTCATTTTGTCATTGCTTCCGGTAGTCACAGTGGGTATCAGCACACGCGACTATGAAGGGGGAAGGTTCCTTTACCAGCCGGCAGTTTTTTCATCCGTACTGATCGCGCTGTTGCTGATGGGTTTGCTGCGAAGTGCACGCGGGCTGATGACCGGGGTGTCGGTGATGCTCGCGCCCTGCCTCGCATTGTTGCTGAATGTAGTCATGCAATGGAATACCGCCGGCAGTTTACTGGATGCGGCAATGCGTTCCTTACCTGTTATCGAACGGCCATTTTTGCTGGAGGGTGCCCCAGGAAAAATTGGCACAGCTTATTTCCTCCGCAATGGTGCCCGCGAGGCAGTAGTTATATATGGTAAGACATCTGTGGCGCTCATGGAGACAACGGTGCCTGCTGGCGCAGCGGAGACCTTTGTGTACCGGGATGGACGATTTGAAAAAAAGCAGGTGTTATAGGATACCGAGGTCTGCCCGTCGCTGTATATATTTCCCTACCACATCAAATTCAAGATTGACGGTCTGTCCCGCATCAAGCCGGCCCATGTTGGTATGCTCCATGGTGTAGGGGATGATTGCTACGGTAAAACTGCTCTTTGTGATATTAAAAATGGTCAGGCTGATACCGTTGAGGCAGATACTGCCTTTTTCAATGATCAGGGGGGCAAAGTGTTCGGGGTAATTGATAGTGATCTCCCAGCTTCCGTCTTTAGCCGTTTTGGAGAAGCAGGTACCTGTGGCATCCACATGCCCCTGTACGATATGCCCGTCGATCCGGCCATTGAAGCGGAGGCATTGTTCGAGGTTGATCAGGGAACCGGTTTCCCAGTTGGCCAGGTCGGTTACCGAAAGCGTTTCGTCGATGGCAGTCACCCGGTGACGGTCACCCGAAATTTCC
Source organism: Chitinophagaceae bacterium (assembly GCA_004173355.1). GTDB lineage: Bacteria > Bacteroidota > Bacteroidia > Chitinophagales > Chitinophagaceae > JBEVJC01. The sequence continues at coordinate 18,448 of SEAD01000012.1, forward strand.
TCTACCGTCAGGCAAACCCCGTTATGGCTCACGCTCTGGTCGATTTTGAAACTGCTGGAAATCGGGGAGCTGATCCAGAATGTTTTGTTGCTCCCGTGGCTGGCGATGTCTTCGATGAGGCCCAGACTTTCAATGATTCCTGTAAACATCCCGCGAATTTCCCACGGCTGCCGGCATTTTCCAAATCGGGCTGAAATCAATTTCCGGGAAACTTGATTTTTTACTGTTTTCCCTCTATCTTTGCCGTCCTAAAACATACCAGAGGGGGTATTATCCATTATGCTTATTATCGATTCAAAAGACTGCGAAAACATTGACAAGGCGCTGAAGAAGTACAAGAAGAAATTCGAGAAATCGAAAGTTCTGCTGCAGCTTCGTGAGCGTCAGGCGTTTACAAAACCATCGGTACGTCGTCGTACGCAGGTTCTGAAAGCTGTCTACAAGCAGAATATTGCAATCGGCAAGATCGAGAAGTAATTTTCCCGGTTTTCCGAGATTATATAGCTAGCTGCAAAGTTCCCTAACTTTGTAGCTATTTTTATGTCTATACCCCATCCGCCATTTATACAGGCGTTCCTGGATTACCTCAAGTTCGAAAAACGGTATTCCATCCACACGCTTTCGTCCTACGAAGGCGACCTGCGTGATTTTTTCGATTACCTGGAACTGACCTATGGAGGTACGCCCCTGGCGTCTGTCAGCTACCCGATGATCCGCAGCTGGCTGGCGGAGCTGAAGCTGGCCGGGCTTACGGCCCGTACCATCAACCGCAAGATTTCCACACTCAAATCCTTCTTTAAGTACCATTTGCGGCTGGGTGCCATTACCGTGGCACCAACGGCAGCCATCATCACTCCCCGTGTCAGCAAGCGGCTGCCGGTGTTTGTAAAGGAGTCCGAAACACAGTCGCTGATGCAGGCCGTGTCCACGGTGTCGGAAGACTGGAAAACGCTCAATGGGAAAATGATCATGCTCTTGTTTTATGCTACCGGGATCCGGCTGAGTGAGCTGCTTGGGCTGAAGGAGGCCCATGTGGATGCCGCCCGCGGCCAGGTAAAAGTGCTGGGGAAGGGGAACAAGGAGCGGATTATCCCCGTCAGTCCGGCCCTGATGGCTGACCTGCAGGAATACCAGCGGCTGAAACGGAAGGAGTTCGATGCGCAGGTGCCTGAACTGCTGGTCACAGAGAAGGGGAAGAAGCTGTATCCCAAATATGCCTATCTCCTGGTGCGTGCTGCGCTTGGCAATGCCGGTACGCTGGATAAAAAAAGTCCCCACGTACTGCGGCATACCTTTGCCACACACCTGATGAATAACGGGGCGGACCTGAATGCCGTAAAAGAACTGCTCGGGCATTCAAGCCTTGCTGCCACACAGGTTTATACCCACAATACGATCGACAAACTTAAGGACATCCATCGCCGGGCACACCCCAAGGCCTGAGCCGCCCCGGACGGGAAAAATACGGGGATAATCAGGTGTTTTCCTCCCGTTAAAATTTGCATGAAATCCTTGCTTTCAAAACGCGGATTTGTTAACTTCATTGTAAGCAGGTCCGGCTCCCGGTGCCTGCCCGTAAGCAGTTCTTTACAATATTATTTCACAGAAAAAAAATTGATTATGAACGTTAACATTCAGACCGTTCGATTCGAAGCGGACCAGGGTTTGCTAGAGCATGTGAACAAAAAACTCGAAAAGCTCAACACCTTTCACGACCGGATCATCAAAGTCAGTGTGTTCCTTAAACTGGACAATGTAGTTCATACGATAAAAGACAAAATAGCCGAGATCAGGATCCATGTGCCGAGGCAGGAATTTTTTGTAAAATCCACCAGCAAATCATTTGAAGGTTCATTTGATGCCGCACTTGATTCCATTGTAAACCAGATTAAACGGAAAAAACAAAAGCTCGCCGCTTAACGAAACACCCGTACACGCGTGCAATTATCCCGGGCCGGAAGGTTGATCAGACCTCCGGCCCGGGATTTTTTTTTGATCGGGGCCTTTCCGGGACCCCGGAACAGGGAAAGCCGGTGCCCGCAAACCCTGATCTGGCGTGAATCCTGGCAGTTGCGGCACAACTCTCTGAAAACAAGTAAAAAAATCCTTTTGTAAAGTTTTTGCAATTATCAATTTCCCTTACCTTTGCCTTCCCAAAAAACGGGGTAGTTCTTTGTACTTTAAGCCGAAGTAGCTCAGTTGGTAGAGCAGCTGATTTGTAATCAGCAGGTCGCGGGTTCGACTCCCTTCTTCGGCTCAATAACAGTTAGTTGGAATTAACGGTAAAGTTTTATCTTGCCGATTCTTTCCAATCAAACGGGGATATTTTGGGTAGATGGCCGAGTGGTTAAAGGCGACAGACTGTAAATCTGTTCACTCACGTGTACGGAGGTTCGAATCCTTCTCTGCCCACGATTTTTATCAGATGCAAACCGCTGACCACGGTTTGCATTTCAGTTCTTTTACAGGTGATCGGTAATTTTTCTCACCATCACATTTTTTTGCGGGAGTAGCTCATTTGGTAGAGCGATAGCCTTCCAAGCTATAGGTGGCGAGTTCGAGCCTCGTCTCCCGCTCTTTTTTCAGTAGGCAGCCAGCGGGCAGCGGTAATACACTGTCCGGGTCACACGGCCGGGTTCTGCTAGCTGGACTACGCCGTTGTAGCTCAGTGGTAGAGCACTTCCTTGGTAGGGAAGAGGTCGTGAGTTCGATTCTCACTAACGGCTCAGGTGAAATGATAACCGTGAAATTGGATTTGGACAGGAGGAAGGAACAGTGACATGGAGGGTTCCGGATCCCAATGGATCAGTTTTTCATATCAGTTACTTATAAACAACTTTAAAAACACATAACAATGTCAAAAGAGACCTTTAAGAGGGAGAAACCTCACGTAAACATTGGTACGATTGGTCACGTTGACCATGGTAAGACCACGTTGACTGCCGCTATTACTGAAATCCTTTCTAAAAAAGGCCTGGCGACAGCTAAAAAATATGATGAAATCGACGGTGCTCCTGAAGAGAAAGAAAGGGGTATCACGATCAATACTGCACACGTTGAGTACCAGACGGCTTCCCGTCACTATGCTCACGTTGACTGTCCTGGTCACGCTGACTATGTGAAGAACATGATCACAGGTGCTGCCCAGATGGACGGAGCGATCCTCGTAGTTGCGGCTACTGACGGACCGATGCCACAAACAAAAGAACACATCCTCCTGGCCCGCCAGGTAGGTGTACCAAGCATGGTCGTGTTCATGAACAAGGTTGATCTTGTTGATGATCCTGAACTGCTGGATCTGGTAGAAATGGAAATCCGTGAAGAGCTCACCAAACGTGGCTTTGACGGTGACAATACCCCGATCATCAAAGGTTCTGCTACCGGCGCACTTGCTGGTGACGAAAAATGGGTTGGTGCGATCACAGAGCTGATGGATGCTGTGGATTCTTACATTCCCCTGCCTCCGCGCCCGGTTGATCTTCCGTTCCTGATGTCTGTGGAAGACGTATTCTCTATCACTGGTCGTGGTACTGTTGCTACCGGCCGTATCGAGCGTGGTCGTATCAAAGTTGGTGAAGCTGTTGAGATCGTTGGTCTCATCGACACTCCGCTCAACTCTGTATGTACTGGTGTGGAAATGTTCCGCAAACTCCTCGACGAAGGTGAAGCTGGTGACAACGCTGGTCTCCTCCTCCGTGGTATTGAAAAAACCCAGATCCGTCGTGGTATGGTAATCTGTAAGCCAGGTTCTATCACCCCGCACACTGAGTTCCGTTGCGAAATCTACGTTCTGTCGAAAGACGAAGGTGGTCGTCACACTCCGTTCTTCCAGAAATACCGTCCTCAGTTCTACTTCCGTACAACTGACGTAACCGGTGAAGTTGAACTGAACGAAGGAACAGAGATGGTTATGCCTGGTGATAACACATCACTCAAGGTAAAACTGATCCAGCCTATCGCAATGGAAAAAGGTCTGAAATTCGCGATCCGCGAAGGTGGCCGTACCGTTGGTGCAGGTCAGGTGACTGAAATCCTCAAATAAGACCTAAATGCCCTGTAACCAGGGTGTTAAATAAAGTCGATATAAACAACAAGGTACTTAAGCTGCAAGCCTAAGTACCTTGTTGTTAAAAAAAGTTCTTACTTTAAGGCGGTTAGTGCCTCCGGGTGCTAACCTTTATACGGGCATGGTGCAACGGTAGCATACGGGTCTCCAAAACCTTTGATCTGGGTTCGAATCCTAGTGCCCGTGCGAGTTAAACGATAACAATGAACAAGATTACAACTTACTTCAGCGAGTCATACAAAGAGCTGACAGAAAAAGTGACCTGGCCAAACTGGAACCAGCTGCAGCAGTCAACCATGATTGTACTGGTATCCACACTGGTGATCACCGGTATCGTCTGGGTGCTTGATTTTCTCGCCAATAACGGATTAAAATTCGTTTACAACCAATTTTTCTCTTAAACCATGGAAGCAACCAGTAATACCGATAACGTACAGCAACAGGAGACCAAATGGTTCGTCCTCCGTGTCGTTAGTGGCAAAGAGCGCAAGGTGAAGGAGTTAATCGACAGGGAAGTCTCCCGCAGCGGGTGGACTGAGTTGGTGAAACAGGTATTCCTTCCTGTAGAGAAAGTGTACAAGGTGGCCAACGGTAAAAAAGTGATGCGTGAGCGGAACTACTACCCGGGCTACGTGATGATTGAAGTGCTGGAAGGCAAACTCAGCGACGATCTCCGCGATATGATCACCAACACCAACAGCGTTATCCATTTCCTTGGTAAGGAAAACCCGATCGCACTCCGTAAGGCGGAAGTGAACAAGATGCTGGGCAAGATGGATGAAATGGCCGAAGCGGGTGGTGTGAGCATGAGCGAACCATTCATCGTTGGTGAAACCATTAAGATCATCGAGGGACCGTTCAACGACTTTAATGGTGTGATTGAAGAAGTAACCGATGAGAAGAAAAAACTGAAAGTAACCGTGAAAATCTTCGGACGTTCAACACCGGTTGAACTGAACTACATGCAGGTTGAAAAAATCAGCTAAGGTTTACGGTTAAAAGATACAGAGCCATCCAACTTCGGTCGGATGGCTTTTTTTATGGGTACTGCCCGTTCGGGTCCGCTGCTTTCCGGGGGGTAGTTTATAAACATCCGCAGGCCGCTGAATGGTTTGTGTTGCGGTGATCCCGAACTTTACATCCTGCAGTACCGCCGGTGCCGGACCGGGGAACCCCTGGAGACTTGCCAAACAATGGGAGCGAAGTTTAAATTTTTACTGGTTTACTATTTCAGCTGGTTCGTATTCTTCGACCTGATGCGAGTGTTGTTCCTGCTGTACCATGCTGATAAAACCGCCGGACTGACAGGGGGCGAGATTGCACGCACTTTTCTGTACGGCGCGCGCATGGATCTTTCCGTGGCGGCCTATATCCTGCTGCCGGTAGTGTTATTTGTATTGCTGAGCCTGTTTATCCATTTCTTCCGACGCCTGCTGATCTACAAAATCTATACGTTTACCATTCTCCTGCTGGTTTCGGTGATCTGCCTGGCAGATCTTGAACTGTACAATGCCTGGGGATTCCGGATTGATGCCACACCCCTCAACTTCCTCACTACACCAACAGAAGCGATGGCATCCGTCAGCCACCTGCCGGTCTGGTGGATCCTGTTTTTTTTCATCGCTTCCTATGCACTGTTTTATTTCTGTTTTTCAGTTATAATGAAGTGGATTTTTTTCCAGCAGCAGAACAAACAGCGCGCCCTCACTGCCGCGTTGCTGCTGGTGTTTATGGCAGCGTTGCTGATCCCGATCCGTGGCGGGCTGCAGCAGTCGCCCCTGAACCAGAGCAGTGTGTACTTTTCCACCACGGCCTATGCCAACCATGCGGCAATCAATGCCAGCTGGAACTTTATCCATAGTGTGTTTGGGAAAGACAGGGTGAAAACAAATCCCTACGTCTATATGGATCCGTTGAAAGCAGCACAGGTGGTGCAGGACCTCTATGCTTTTGACGACACCGGCCTGACGGACCAGAGTCCCTACAGGGATGCTGCCCAGCAGCAGGAACTGGAACATTACCAGTGGATCAACCGGCAGGGCACAAAACCGGTCAACGTGATCGTGGTGATCTGGGAGAGCTTTACCGAGAAGGCGCTCCATCTCCAGAAGTCAGGTGTGGCCATCACCCCCCGCTTCCTCGAATACAAAAACCAGGGAATCTTTTTTGAAAATTGTTATGCCAGCGGTGACCGCACCAACAAGGGAATACCTGCCGTGCTCAGTGGTTATCCCGCGATGCCCAATACTACTATTATCCACTCGCCCGGGAAGTCCGCCAAACTTAAATCCCTGCCAGCGTTTTTCCGGCAGAGTGGTTATGCCACTCCGTTTTTTTACGGGGGTGAAACTGAATTTGCCAATATAAAATCCTACCTGGTGCAGAGCGGCTTTGATCCCATCATCGGGAAATCGGATTTTGCAGCCGCGGATATGAATTCAAAATGGGGAGCACATGATGGTGTTGTCATGAAAAAAGTGCTGGCGGCGCTCGATACCACCAAAGGGCCATTTTTTGCCGGCTGGCTGACACTCAGCAGCCATGAACCTTTTGAAGTACCCGTGAAAACGGTTATCTCCGGTAAGGACGTGCCGTCAATGTTCCTCAATTCCCTGCATTACACCGACCAGGTACTGGGCGATTTTATTGATAGTTGTAAGACCCGGCCCTGGTGGGACAACACTGTCATCATCATTGTCGGGGATCATGGGCATCCGCTTCCGGAAACCGGTCGGCGGTCTGACGATTTCCGGACGCCCATGTTGTGGACTGGTGGCGCGATCGTGCAGAAGGGAATGGTGGTACGCAAGACTGTTTCGCAGATTGATATTGCAGCCACACTTCTGCGGCAATTTAACTTTGGGAGTATCCCGCCAGCCGATTTTGGCAAGCTGCCGGCCCAGCGGGTAAAAGAACTCCGGCAGGCAGATGAGTTCGAAAAGCGCGCGTTCGCCACCCGCAATTTTCCCTTCAGCAAGGATATGGCTGATCCGCGGTACAAAGCTTGGGCATTTTTTGATTTCAATGATGGTTTTGGATTTGTGGATTCCAGCGGTGTGCTGGTTTTTGACAACGTGGGACGACAGCCGATTATGAAACTCGGTTCCCCCGGTGATGCGCAGGTACAGTCCGGACAGGCATTGATGTACTGGTACTTCAATGATTTCATGTCACCCCCCGGCAGAAAGCCCTCAACCGGGGAGATGGACACGAAGAATCCTTGATGCATTAGACCGTTGGGACAGGGGATGGACCGCTGGAATGCCCGTCCCGGGCCGGTTTCCCCCAAATTATCCTGCGGATTTTCTTTTCCGGTACCGGGAAACTTCGTATATTCGCGTCCCCAAGAAGTTCTTTAGAGATCCCGGCCCGTGCCGGGAATGAGGAATTTGGGAGACCAAGTAGTTAAGCCACAAGCTTTTACAAAAGGTCGTTATTACCAAAAAAAGGAAAAAAATGGCAAAAGAAATCTCCGGCTTTGTAAAGCTGCAGTGCAAGGGTGGCCAGGCCAACCCAGCACCTCCCATCGGTCCGGCTTTAGGTTCCAAAGGTGTTAACATCATGGAATTCTGCAAGCAGTTCAATGCAAGAACACAGGACAAACCAGGAAAAGTACTTCCGGTTCTTATCACTGTTTTCACAGACAAAAGTTTTGAATTCGTTATCAAAACCCCGCCTGCTGCTATCCAGCTCCTGGATGCCGCAAAAATCGCGAAGGGTTCAAAGGAAAGCAACCGCGCCAAGGTTGGTAAGGTTACCTGGGAACAGGTAAAGGTTATCGCTGAAGACAAGATGCCTGACCTTAACTGTTTCACCGTTGAAAGCGCCATGAAAATGGTTGCAGGTACTGCCCGCAGCATGGGTCTCAACGTTGAAGGTAAAGCTCCCTGGGAAAATTAATCAATCACAACCCTCCTTCACCATTCTGCAGTGAAAGCTGTAAATGAGAACGGTTCCGGCGGGTGAAAACGAATCAAAATGGCATTCATTAGCAAAAAAAGAAAGGTAGTCAACGCGAAAGTTGACGCCAATAAAGTATACTCGCTGAAAGACGCATCTGCACTGGTGAAATCTCTCACCACCTGCAAATTCGATGCTTCAGTGGATCTGCACGTTCGCCTTGGTGTTGACCCAAAGAAGGCAGACCAGGCTATCCGTGGTACAGTAAACCTGCCTCACGGTACAGGTAAAACCAAAAGGGTTCTCGTACTCTGCACTCCTGACAAGGAAGCAGAAGCAAAAGCGGCGGGTGCTGATTTTGTTGGTCTCGACGAGTTTGTTGCGAAAATCGAAGGCGGATGGGTTGATATCGATGTGATCATCGCTACTCCTGCCGTGATGCCGAAAATCGGTCGTCTCGGTAAAGTACTCGGACCACGTAACCTCATGCCGAACCCCAAGACCGGAACGGTTACCAACGATGTGGCGAATGCAATCAACGATGTAAAAGGTGGTAAGATCGCCTTCAAGGTTGATAAAGTGGGTATCATCCACGCTTCAATCGGCCGTATCAGCTTCTCCCCGGAGAAAATTGCTGAAAACAGCCAGGAGCTTATCAACGCGATTCTCAGGGCTAAACCTGCCACCGCGAAAGGTACTTATGTAAGGGGTGTAAGCATGGCCAGCTCCATGAGCCCAGGTATCACTGTTGATGCAAAAGCATTCATCCATTAATTAACCGGTTCGCTTCGGCGAATGACAAATAAGACGTCATGACTAAAGATCAAAAGAATGAAGTGATTGAACTGCTGAAAGGCAAGTTCTCACAATACAACAACTTCTACATCACCGATACAGAATCACTTTCTGTAGCACAGGTTGGCAAGCTCCGCCGTGCATGTTTCAGCAAGGATGTTGAAATGAAGGTTGCGAAGAATACCCTCATCCGTAAGGCGCTCGAGTCGCTCGATGCCGAAAAGTATGCCGGTGTTTATGATTCACTGCACAAGGTAACAGCACTGCTGTTTTCGGAGAACCCGAAAGAGCCGGCCCTGATCCTGAGTTCATTCCGTAAGGAAAGCAATGGTGAAAAACCGGAACTGAAAGCTGCATTCATCAATGGCGATATTTATGCCGGTGATGAGCAACTGAAGAACCTGACGAAGATCAAGACGAAAAACGAGCTCATCGGCGAAGTTATCGGCTTGCTCCAGTCTCCTGCAAAACGTGTACTGGCTGCCCTGTTGCACCACCACGAGCAGAAAGCAGGTGGCGCTACCGAAGAGGTAACAGCTGCTGCAGAGTAATTACTATGGGGAAGGATTTATCCTTCTTTCAGATAGCACACCAGCCACGGGTGTATAAAGCGGGGTAAAACAAATTTTTTTAAACTTCCGTCGGACCCCATGCGGGGTGTGAAGACGGTAAAAATGACACAAAATGGCAGACGTAAAAGCATTAGCAGAAGGCCTTGTAGCCCTCACAGTTAAAGAAGTACAGGAGTTAGCAGATTTCCTGAAATCAGAATACGGCATCGAGCCAGCAGCAGCAGCAGTTGTTGTATCGGCTGATGGTGGTGGTGGCGCAGCTGCTGCTGAAGAAAAAACCGCATTCGATGTTATCCTGAAGAGTGCAGGTGCTTCTAAACTGAACGTTGTTAAAATCGTGAAAGACCTGACTGGCTTAGGTCTGAAAGAAGCGAAAGACCTCGTTGACGGTGCTCCTAAACCAGTTAAAGAAGGCGTAACAAAAGCGGAAGCTGATGAAATCGCTGGTAAACTGAAAGAAGCGGGTGCTGAAGTTGAGATCGCTTAATTCACTGATCAGATTATCCCGAAAGGGTGAAGGTCGTCCTGTCGGGCGACCTTCTTTTTTTATAAACTGACCGGTCCCGGCAGCGCAGGAACCCGGGGTTTCCCACGTTTCTCTAACGGCGACGCAGCAGTACTGCCACTACTTCAAACTTCCGGAAAAAATGCGGCAGGCCGCTGGCCAGTTTTTTCCAGGAGTTGAATTTATAAAACGGGGTAAGCAGCCGGGCGCCGAATTTCAGCAATGCCACGGGGGAGGATTTGAGTTTGTCAAAATGGGAGTCCTGTTCACTGATAATGCTGCCTTCAACCAGTTCGCAATGATGGAACATGGCGGCAAGTTCCTTGACGGAAGGGCGGAACATGGTATCGATCGGATCATTGTGGTAGGGGAAAAGGTATGGCCCCGATACAATGATATACCCACCGGGCCTGACCACTTCTTCCAGTTTGTCGATAATCAGTTGCGGTTCGGTAACATGTTCCAGCAGGTTCGAACAGAGGGCGATATCAAAACCGGATTTCAGCGAAGCCAGGAACTGTTCGTCCATCAGGTTACCGACAATATCCACGCCTTCACTCTTTTTCATGTCAAGATGTACCACGTCGGTAGCGGGTCGCAGCCTCGCAAACACATTTGCATGGATATGCGGTTGCTCCACCGTCCTGAAATGCAGGGTTGAGCTGCCGATATTCAGCAAACGCATCTGGTTCTCGCCGGTGATCTTCAGTAAAATATCCCCGATCCAGTTCGACTCATTAAATAGCATCTTTTAACCGGTTGATTCGTCCGAAGATAATCCGCTTTTGCATTCTGCCCGTTTTTAGCGCAGTGAAATTTAGCCTGTTGCCGCTCCGTTCAGATTGTTGGTTAACTTCCGGTATGGACCCGCTGATCTCCGGTTATGTTTTGTTCCGCAAACCCTGGCTTGTAACAGCATTGCTGATGCTGCTGGCTTTGCTCCTGTATCTGCCGGTCTGCCGGGCCGAATACCTGTATACCGATGAAGCAGTACAGCTCTGGCATTACCGCCCCGGTTCGGCTTATCATATGTTTATCGAACAGGGACGGTATCTTACCGACCGGCTGGTCAGTTTCCTGTTCAGCCATACAGACAGCATCTCCGGTCTGCGGTACGTCCGCCTGTTTTCCCTGCTTGCCTGGATGGCCTGTGTACCCGTATGGTACATGGTGCTGCGTTACATCTGTCACAGGGAACAGATACACCCGTCTGCGCCATTCCTGGTCACTGCCTGGCTGGTTTGCTCTCCTGCCTGCACGATCTCGATTGCCTGGGCTTCCTGCGTCGAATTATCCTTTGCCTATACCGCGGGTCTGCTGGCTGGTTATTGTTTTTACCGGTACCAGTGTGACCGGCATACCGGGGGTATCACTGCGCTGCTGTTATCGTTCTCCGTCCTGGCCGGCCTGGTCTCGCTGTTTTCCTACCAGAATGGCATCGGTTGTTTTTTCCTGCCTTTTGTAATCCGTGTACTGGGCGGTCGTGCGCCCATGGCAAAGAACTTTTCAGTGCTACTGTTTGCCGGCTTTATTGCCTTGCTTTATTTTTTACTGTTTCGCTGGCAGCTGCATTACTTCGGCATCAGTGCCGGTAACCGGACCAGCATTGTTTCCAATCCGCTGAAGAAGCTTGCATTTTTTTTCGCGCGGCCATTTGTTGCAGCCTGGTTGCCGGGGGTTGGATACAATGAGTCTGACCGCCGGGTGTTCCTGTATGTCATCCCGGTGATCCTGCTCGTCTTTTACCTGTCGTGCCGTTACATCCTGCCCGGACAGTCGTTGCGGAAGAAAACAGCATCCATGCTACTCCTTCTGCTGTTTTGCCTCGCCAGTTACTATCCATCGCTGCTGGTAAAAGAAAACTACGCATCGGTGCGCACCACGCTCGCCTTGTCACTCGTCACCCTCACGTGGCTGATAGTATTGTTATCCCGGTCTGTTGCCAAAAAGCCAGTCCTGCATTTTGCAGGTATGTTGTTGCTTGTACTTCTGTTCGCCGGCAATGGCCTGTACAATTTCCATATCCGTTTCCTCCGCCCCCATGTGGCGGAACACCTGGAAGCAGTGGCCTCTTTCAGGCAGGGTTATGATGCCGGGACAAACAGCTTCAGCTGGCAGAGGCCGGCCGAGAGTGATTTCGAAATCCGGTATGGCATCACCCGGTCATGGGATGAGTTTGGTGTGCCATCGCTTTTTTTCCCCTGGGTGCCTGAATTTTATTTCAAACAACTGTTGTACGAACAGACCGGTGACCGCGAAAAGGCTTCCTCGCTGCATGTAACAACCACCCCGCCTCTGCAACCCTGATTTATAAACGCAGGTAGGGACGGATTTTTTCGTAAGTCATGGCGGGCATCACGGTCATTTTCTGCAGGTCGTCCAGTTCCCGGAAGCCTCCATGTTCCTGCCGGTAGGAGATAATGGTCCTTGCGAGGTCAAACCGCAGGTAGGGGTGTTTTTTTAATTCATCCAGTGACACTTCGTTGATGGCGATCAGCCGGCAGCCTGCGGCATCGGCCCTTAGGAAGGGCCGGATCACCTGGAAGGCGGAGTCCGTGATCCCGTAGACCTCCCGTAACTGTTCCACGGAATGGAACCCGCCCAGCCGGTCGCGGAACTGCAGGATCCTTGCGGCTAGTTTTGACCCGATACAGGGTAGCGCCACCAGTGAGGACGTGTCGGTATTGTTGAGGTCGATGCTTCCGCGGGCGGGTGTTGTGCGTGCGGGGTACGGATGCCTGTACCCCGCGGCGGTTATTGGAGCCGGAGGTATATTGCTGGTTTCCCGCCGTTGGCCCATCGGTTGAAAATGCCTTGTGTTCCCCGGGGCACCCGGAGCAATCCGTACAAAAGGCAGCAGTCTGTTCCGCAGCCCGGGGGAAAGCCCGTAAATCTTTTCCAGGTCTGCCGGCTCCCGGAATTGCCCGCCTTTACCCCGGTATTTCAGGATGGTTTCAATGGTCCGGTCACGCAGGCCGAGCTCCCGCCAGCCGTTTTCCCCAAGTGTATTGGGGTCGAACCTGAACAGTTTGCCTTCCTGTGCGTTATTAATCCTGTTATCCCCCTGATTTAACGGAATAAACCTGGCGGCACTGCTTCCGGAAGTGCCCGGACCTGGTTGCAGCAGGCTGTCGACCAGCTTTGTCCAGGCCCCATCTGTTGTTGTTTCCCCGCCCGGACCAGGCGCAAAGAGATAGGGGAGGCACCAGGCTAGTGCAATGAGGATCAGGAGGGTAATGACCGCGAGGCGGTCTTTGTGGGAGAAAAGGAAGTATTCGCGGAGGAGTCGTTTTGCTGCCATATTTTTTTTGTCAAGGTAGGACGCGGGTCCTGCCGTTTCCATGGGGAAATCATCAGTATTTGGCGGGATTTTTGTCAGGAAGTTTTCTTGGCCCAGAACCTATTAATCCTTAACTTTGCCTTCCTTTATTTTGGCCAAATATATTTTGACATCCCATTCCAGACTCAACTAATTGACGTTCATAGACTTTTATTTTAAACAAAATAGAGGTCCTGTGAATGGTTTGCGTGTCATTAATATCTAAAACCGGTTTTTACGCGTATGTCTTCAACAAAAGTCAATTCAAGAGTGGATTTCGGTAAGATTAAGCACCTGGCCGAAACTCCAGACCTTCTTGAAGTACAGATCCAATCGTTCAAAGAGTTTTTCCAACTGGAAACAACCCCCGACAAACGGAACATCGAAGGATTGTTCCGGGTGTTCAAAGACAACTTCCCGATCACTGATACGCGGAATATCTTTGTGCTGGAGTTCCTGGATTACTTTATTGACCCGCCCCGTTACACCATTGATGAGTGTATGGAGCGCGGACTTACCTATGCTGTTCCCCTCAAGGCGAAACTCCGCCTGAGCTGTAATGATGAGGAACACGTAGATTTCCAAACTATCGTTCAGGACGTGTTCCTGGGTAATATCCCTTACATGACTCCCCGTGGCACATTTGTGATCAACGGTGCCGAGCGTGTGGTGGTATCCCAGCTGCACCGTTCGCCAGGCGTATTCTTCGGACAGTCGGTTCACCCGAACGGTACGAAGATTTATTCTGCCCGTGTGATCCCGTTCAAGGGTGCATGGATGGAATTCGCTACCGATATCAACAACGTGATGTACGCGTACATCGACCGTAAGAAGAAATTCCCGGTAACCACGCTTCTCCGTTCTATCGGTTATGAAACCGACAAGGACATCCTTGAGCTCTTCGGTATGGCCGATGAGGTGAAAGGGGAGAAGAAGGACCTCGACAAATACATTGGTAAACGCCTTGCTGCCCGCGTACTGCGTACATGGGTGGAAGATTTCGTGGACGAGGATACAGGTGAAGTGGTATCCATCGAACGTAACGAAATCGTGATGGAGCGTGATACCGTACTGGATGAGGAAGCGATCGAAACCATTTCCGAAATGGATGTGAAGAGTGTCTTCGTCCAGCGTGAGGATGTGGGTGGCGATTATGCAATCATCTACAATACCCTGAACAAGGATACATCGAACTCCGAGCTGGAAGCGGTTCAGTTCATCTACCGCCAGCTTCGTGGCGCGGATGCACCGGATAACGAAACAGCCCGTGGGATCATCGATAAATTATTCTTCAGCGACAAACGTTATGACCTCGGTGAAGTGGGCCGTTACAAGATCAACCGCAAGCTGAATCTTGATGCACCGCTTGACCAGAAGACGCTGACCCGCGAGGACATTATCCTGATCATCAAATACCTGGTACGTCTTACCAACGGTAAAGCAGAGATCGATGATATCGATCACCTGAGCAACCGTCGTGTACGTACCGTAGGGGAGCAGCTGTATGCACAGTTCGGCGTGGGTCTTGCCCGTATGGCCCGTACCATCCGCGAGCGGATGAACGTACGTGACAACGAGGTGTTCACCCCGGTTGACCTGATCAACGCGCGTACACTGTCTTCGGTGATCAACTCCTTCTTTGGTACATCGCAGCTGTCCCAGTTCCTTGACCAGACCAACCCGCTGAGTGAGATCACGCACAAGCGTCGTATCTCCGCGCTCGGGCCAGGTGGTCTCTCCAGGGAGCGTGCCGGCTTCGAGGTTCGTGACGTACACTACTCACACTATGGCCGTCTCTGTACCATTGAAACACCGGAAGGACCAAACATCGGTCTGATCTCCACCCTTTGCGTACACGCAAAGATCAACGACATGGGCTTTATCGAAACCCCGTACCGTCGTGTGGAAGCCGGCAAGGTAAACATGAAGGAACTCGAGTTCCTGAGTGCTGAAGAAGAAGATCTCGCAAAAATCGCACAGGCGAATACGCCGCTCGATGATAAAGGCAATTTCGTGGAGGAAAAGATTGTCAGCCGCGAAACCGGTGACTTCCCGATCCTCGACAGGAATGATGTCCAGTTCATGGACGTTGCGCCGAACCAGATCGTGGGTCTGTCTGCCTCACTGATTCCGTTCCTCGAGCATGATGATGCCAACCGTGCGCTGATGGGATCAAACATGCAACGCCAGGCTGTACCACTTCTCCGTCCGGATGTACCTATCGTGGGTACCGGCCTGGAAGGAAAGGCTGCCCGCGATGCGCGTATCCAGATCCACTCTGAAGGAAACGGTGTGGTTGAATTCGTGGATGCCAATGAAATCCATGTCCGTTACGATCGTGACGAGCAGGAAAAACTGGTGAGCTTCGAAGAAGATCTCATTGTTTACAAACTGACCAAATTCATCAAGACCAACCAGGAAACCTGTATCAACCTGAAACCCGCTGTGAAGAAGGGCCAGAAGGTGAAAAAAGGGGACTTCCTGACGGAAGGTTACGCAACGCAGAACGGCGAACTCGCCCTCGGTAAAAACCTGAAAGTGGCCTTCATGCCATGGAAGGGTTACAACTTCGAGGATGCGATCGTGATCAGCGAACGTGTGGTGAAAGAAGATATGTTCACATCGGTTCACATTTCCGAATATGAACTCGAAGTACGTGATACAAAACTGGGTGAGGAAGAACTGACCCCGGATATCCCGAACGTTTCGGAAGAAGCGACAAAAGACCTTGATGAGAATGGTATCATCCGTGTGGGTGCCCAGATCAAGGAAGGGGACATCCTGATCGGTAAGATTACACCAAAAGGTGAATCTGACCCTACCCCTGAGGAGAAGCTTCTCCGTGCCATCTTCGGTGATAAAGCCGGTGATGCAAAAGATGCTTCACTCAAAGCACCAAACGGTGTGGAAGGTATCGTGATCGGCAAGAAACTGTTCCAGCGCGCCAAGAAAGACAAAAACGCGAAGGTCCGTGAGAAAGCCGCTATCGAGAAACTGGAAAAAGTACACGAGAAGAACGAAGCGGACCTGATGGAAGTGTTGCTCGAAAAGCTCACGACCTTACTTGCCAGCCATACCTCTACAGGTGTAAGCAACAACTTCGGTGAAGTGCAGATTGGCAAAGGCGCGAAGTTCACTACCAAGAACCTTTCCGGTCTTGATTACGCGAACATCAACCCGCTGGGATGGACAGGTGATAAAAAAGTGGATGACCAGATCAACGTACTGCTCCACAACTATAATATCAAATTCAACGAGGAACTCGGTCGTTACAAACGGGAGAAGTTCAATATTTCCATCGGTGATGAGTTACCGGCGGGTGTATTGAAACTGGCGAAAGTTTACCTGGCTGTGAAGCGTAAGCTGAAAGTGGGTGATAAAATGGCCGGACGTCACGGTAACAAGGGTATCGTTGCGAAGATCGTACGTGCGGAAGACATGCCATTCCTTGAGGACGGTACACCGGTTGACGTGGTACTGAATCCACTTGGTGTACCAAGCCGTATGAACCTCGGACAGATTTACGAAACCGTACTCGGATGGGCGGGTGAAAAACTGGGTCTTAAGTTCGCAACTCCGATTTTCGACGGTGCCAGCACCGACGAGATCGAGAAGTTCTGCGACGAAGCAATGCTTCCGAAGTTTGGTCACACCTACCTGTATGACGGTGAAACAGGGGAACGTTTCCACCAGAAAGCTACCGTGGGTATTATCTATATCATCAAACTGCACCACATGGTGGATGATAAGATGCACGCACGTTCAATCGGACCATACAGTCTTATTACCCAGCAGCCGCTTGGTGGTAAGGCACAGTTCGGGGGACAGCGTTTCGGGGAAATGGAAGTATGGGCGCTCGAGGCATATGGTGCTTCGAACATCCTCCAGGAATTGCTGACGCTGAAATCGGATGATATCATTGGTCGTGCGAAGACTTACGAGTCGATCGTGAAAGGTGATAACGTACCGAGGGCGGGTATTCCTGAGTCCTTCAACGTTCTGGTGCATGAATTGCGCGGACTTGGTCTCGACCTAAAGTTTGACTAAGAATATTTAACCGGGGTGGAGGCTTCAAAGCCTCTACCCGTCAGGTTTTCCGGTCAGCTGTCCTGCATTTATTTAAAAAAATTAAATCGTCAATACGATTATGGCTATTAAAAAAGAAAATCGTCCAAGGCCTTCGTTCTCGAAGATCACCATCGGTCTTGCTTCCCCGGATGTTATCCTGGAAAGGAGTTACGGCGAGGTGTTAAAGCCTGAAACAATTAACTACCGTACCTACAAACCTGAGCGGGATGGTTTATTCTGCGAAAGGATTTTCGGGCCGGTGAAAGATTACGAATGTGCCTGCGGTAAATACAAACGTATCCGTTACAAAGGGATCGTGTGTGACCGTTGTGGTGTTGAAGTAACTGAAAAGAAAGTACGCCGTGAGCGTATGGGCCACATCAAACTGGTGGTGCCTGTCGTGCATATCTGGTACTTCAAGTCCCTTCCAAACAAAATCGGTTACCTGCTGGGTGTGAGCTCCAAAAAACTGGAGAGCATTGTGTACTACGAGCGTTTCGTGGTAATCCAGTCCGGTATCCGTGCTGATAAAGGCCAGAATGTGGGTGATCTCCTCACGGAAGAGGAATACCTCGATATCCTGGATACCCTGCCGAAGGACAACCAGTACCTGCCCGATGATGATCCCAACAAGTTTATCGCGAAGATGGGTGCCGAAGCGGTGCATGATATGCTGCAGCGCATCGACCTCGACCAGTTGTCATTTGACCTCCGCAACTCGGCGGCTACCGAAACATCCCAGCAGCGGAAGGCAGATGCCCTGAAGCGCCTGAGTGTGGTGGAAGCATTCCGTGATGCCAATACCCGTATCACCAACCGTCCTGAATGGATGGTTATGCAATACATTCCCGTGATCCCGCCGGAACTGCGTCCGCTTGTTCCCCTGGATGGTGGCCGTTTCGCGTCTTCCGACCTGAACGATCTCTATCGCCGTGTGATCATCCGTAATAACCGCCTGAAACGCCTGCTGGAAATCAAGGCACCTGAGGTAATCCTCCGTAACGAAAAGAGGATGCTGCAGGAAGCAATCGACAGCTTGTTTGACAACAGCCGTAAGTCCAATGCCGTGAAAGCGGAAGGCGGACGTGCACTGAAGTCACTCTCGGATGTACTGAAAGGTAAACAAGGTCGTTTCCGTCAGAACCTTCTCGGTAAACGTGTGGACTACTCCGGTCGTTCCGTTATCGTGGTAGGACCTGAACTGAAACTCCATGAGTGTGGTCTCCCGAAAGATATGGCTGCCGAACTTTTCAAACCGTTTATCATCCGTAAGCTCATCGAGCGCGGTATCGTGAAAACGGTGAAGTCTGCCCGTAAACTGGTAGACAAAAAAGAAGCTGTGGTCTGGGATATCCTGGAGAACATCCTCAAAGGACACCCGATCATGCTCAACCGTGCCCCAACGCTTCACCGTCTTTCGATCCAGGCCTTCCAGCCAAAACTGATCGAAGGAAAGGCGATCCAGCTGCACCCGCTTGTGACCACGGCCTTCAACGCCGACTTTGATGGTGACCAGATGGCGGTTCACGTACCACTCAGCAATGCGGCGGTACTGGAAGCACAGCTGCTGATGCTGGCATCACACAATATCCTTAACCCGCAGAACGGTACGCCGATCACCCTGCCTTCACAGGACATGGTGCTCGGTCTGTATTATATCTCCAAGGGTAAAAAATCCACCGATACCGAAAAGGTACGTGGGGAAGGAAAAGCGTTCTACTCTGCCGAAGAAGTAGTAATCGCATACAATGAGAAAGTAGTAGACATGCATGCATGGATCAAGGTGAAAGCCAATATCATGAATGAAGATGGACTGCTCGAACATAAACTGATCGAAACCACCGTTGGTCGGGTGATCTTCAACCAGCACGTGCCTGCCGAAGTAGGATTCGTGAATGCACTGCTGACCAAGAAGAACCTGCGTGAGATCATCGGTGATATCATCGAGATCACCAATGTTCCTAAAACAGCGAAATTCCTGGATGATATCAAGCAGCTCGGTTTCCGTACTGCCTTCCAGGGTGGTCTGTCCTTCAGTATCAATGACCTCATCATCCCGGACATCAAGGAAGAACTCCTGAACAATGCGAAGGGTGAAGTGGACGAGGTATGGGACAACTACAACATGGGTCTGATCACCAACAACGAACGATACAACCAGATCGTGGATATCTGGAGCCGTGTGGATACACGGATCACAGAAACCCTCATCCGTGAGCTCGCTATCGACAAACAGGGTTTCAACTCTGTATACATGATGCTTGACTCCGGTGCACGTGGTTCCAAACAGCAGATCAAACAGCTGGCTGGTATCAGGGGTCTGATGGCGAAACCAAGGAAATCCGGCTCTACCGGTTCAGAGATCATCGAAAATCCGATCCTCTCTAACTTCAAAGGCGGGCTGAACGTACTTGATTACTTCATCTCTACCCACGGTGCGCGTAAAGGTCTTGCGGATACCGCCCTGAAAACGGCCGATGCGGGTTACCTTACCCGTCGTCTGGTAGACGTTGCCCAGGATGTGGTGATTACGGAAGAAGATTGTGGTACACTCCGTGGTATCTCCATCTCTGCACTGAAAGACAATGAAGATGTAATCGAAGCACTGAGCGACCGGATCATGGGTCGTACCTCACTGCACGATGTGGATAATCCGGCGACGGAAGAACTGCTGGTAACGGCCGGTGAGAATATCACCGAAAACCTTGCCCGTAAGATCGAGGCAGCTGGTATCGAATCGGTGGAAATCCGTTCGGTCCTTACCTGCGAAAGCCGCCGTGGTTGCTGCGTGAAGTGTTATGGTAAAAACCTCGCTTCCGGTATCCTGGCACAGAAAGGTGATGCAGTAGGTATCATCGCTGCCCAGTCAATCGGTGAGCCGGGTACACAGCTGACCCTCCGTACCTTCCACGTGGGTGGTGTTGCGGGTTCTGCGTCAGTTGACTCAACCCTGCTTGCGAAGTTTGATGGTACCATCCAGTTTGATGGTCTCCGTACCGTACTGGTGGCAAACAATGAAGGCGAAAAAGTAGCGATCGTTATCGGCCGTACCGGTGAGGTAAGGATTGCTGACCAGAAAAATGACCGTCTCCTCATCACAAATAACATCCCTTACGGTTCTACCCTGATGGTTAAAGACGGGCAGAAAGTAGCGAAGGGTGATCCGATCTGCTCATGGGATCCGTATAACAACGTGATCATCGCAGAGATTGATGGTGAAATGAAATTTGAAAACGTTATCGAAGGGGTTACCTACCGCGAAGAATCGGACGAACAGACCGGTCACCGTGAGAAGGTGGTTATCGAAACACGTGACAAAACGAAGATCCCTTCAATCGTTGTGGCAGGTAAGGAGAACAAATCGTATAACCTTCCAACCGGTTCACATATCATCTTCGATGACGGGGATGATGTAAAAGCCGGTCAGGTACTCGTGAAGATCCCGAGGATCCTCGGTAAGCTCCGCGATATCACAGGGGGTCTGCCCCGTGTTACCGAGCTCTTTGAAGCAAGGAACCCGAGCAACCCGGCGGTGGTATCTGAAATCGATGGTGTGGTATCAATGGGTGCCATCAAACGTGGTAACCGTGAGATCATCATCGAAGCGAAAGACGGTGTACAGAAAAAGTACCTCGTGCCACTGACCCGCCAGATCCTGGCGCAGGATGGTGACTTCGTAAAAGCGGGCTGGCCGTTATCCGACGGACAGACTTCACCACAGGATATCCTCAGCATCCAGGGTCCGTTCGCCGTACAGCAGTACGTGGTGAATGAAATCCAGGAGGTTTACCGACTCCAGGGTGTGAAGATCAACGACAAACACATCGAGGTGATCGTTCGCCAGATGATGCGTAAAGTAAACATCGTTGATCCGGGTGATACCAAGTTCCTTGAAGATGATTCAGTCGATAAATTCGAGTTCATCGAAGAAAACGACTACGTATTCGACAAGAAAGTGGTTACTGAAGCCGGTGCATCTACCAAGCTGCGTCCGGGCCAGATCGTCAGCCTGCGCGAACTCCGGGAAGAGAACAGCGTGCTCCGCCGCAATGACCTTGCTACAGTGGAACACCGCGACGCCAAACCCGCCACGTCCGCACCAACCCTTCTCGGTATTACCAAGGCCTCCCTTGGTGTACAGAGCTGGATCTCGGCTGCTTCGTTCCAGGAAACAACCAAAGTATTGTCTTCGGCTGCCATCCATGGTAAAACCGATGATATGCTTGGTCTGAAAGAGAACGTAATCACCGGCCACCCGATCCCGGCTGGTACAGGTCTGAGGGAATTCGAAAACATGATTGTTGGTAGCAAGGAAGAATATGAATTGCTGCAGTCATCCCGTGAAGCGATGACCTTCGACGAAGAGGAATAAGAAAGTAACAACCATATAAATCCCGTCCCGGCAGATCGCTGGGACGGGATTTTTTTTGAGCCGGAGACTGTGCGGTTTTACTGCCGGTCTGTACAGTTTCGCTGACCCGGAACCCGGCGGTGCGGCATGGTTTTAGGAACACTGCACGCCCGGAGGGAATACTGACCAGTCCCAAACCCTAATAAGAAGTTAATACGTAGAGGTTGCCTATATTTGCCCGCCTATAGATTAGTAATTTGCAACTTCGCTCTGTAACGTGCCAGCGTGGCGGAAGCTTTTTTTAAACTAAAGAGACTTTGATGAAAAATGGAATTTTAGTGTGGAACGTGTTACTTACTATCGCCGCAGGTGTTTTGTTTTTCCTCTACTTCGGAAACAAAAAAACGGCAACAACCCCCGCAGGCAAACCTGCTGCGGCAGCCACTGCGGATGGTTTCCGTATCGCTTACTTCGAGATGGATTCAATCGAGAACAACTTCGATAAAGTAAAGGATGTAAAATCCGAGATCGCCAAAAAAGAAGAGCAGTACAGCAACGGTCTTTCCAGCCTCGATAATACATACCGCAAACGCGTACAGGATTACCAGCAGCGTGCCCAGCAGATGACCCAGCAGGATTATGAAGCTGCCCAGATCGAACTCAAAAAACTGGAAGAGTCACTGAAAGGACAGAAAATGCAGCTGGATGCGGATTACCAGGACTTCGTTACCAAACGGAATGTGGGATTGAAAAAAAGCATCGAGGAATACATCGCCGAGTATAACAAGGATCGCAAATATTCCTATATCGTAGCCTCCGACCAGGGATTCTTCTACTATAAGGATTCGGTGTATGATATCACTGCTGAAGTAATCCGTGGCCTCAACGATAAATACAAAACAAAAAAAGACTAAGCCCGGATCGCCGGCCAACATACCCAAACCTGCCCGAACGGCAGGTTTTTTATTTGCCCGCCTTTTTCCCTATCTTGACCATTAAACAACTGCCTTCATGACGGAACAGACTTCATTCAAACGCTCCCTTGGCCTGCTTGATGCCACCATGATCGTGGCCGGCTCAATGATCGGTTCGGGGATCTTCATTGTAAGCTCGGATATCGTGCAGAATGTGGGCAGCGCGGGCTGGCTCATTGCGGTATGGGTTATCACCGCATTCATGACCATCAGCGCAGCAGTATCTTACGGGGAGCTGAGCAGTATGTACCCCAAAGCCGGCGGCCAGTATGTGTACCTGAAAGAAGCCTACAATCCATTGATGGGTTTCCTGTATGGCTGGAGTTTTTTCGCCGTTATCCAGACCGCTACAATCGCGGCAGTAGGTGTGGCATTTGCCCGGTACACGGCTTACCTGGTCCCGCAGTTCAGTGAAACAAATATCATCGCAGACCTCGGGTTTGTAAAAATATCCGCAGCACAGATCCTGGCAATAGGTACCATCGTGATCCTGACCTACACCAATACCCGTGGTGTGAAGGAAGGGAAATTTATCCAGACATTGTTTACTTCAGTCAAACTGGTATCACTGTTTGGCCTGATCTTCCTAGGGTTCCTGCTGGTAAAAGATTCGTTCTGGGGTGCAAACTGGCAGGATGCATGGACTTCCGTCAGCGTGAAGGATACGGATGGTAAAATAACTGACCCGCATGTATGGCGGTCGATCGGCGGTGCCGCATTGGTAGGCGCGATAGCCACTTCCATGGTGGGTTCCATTTTCAGCAGTGATGCATGGAACAACGTCACGTTTATTGCAGGCGAAGTCAAAAATCCGCAGCGGAATATCGGACTCAGCCTCTTCCTTGGTACCCTCGTGGTTTCCATTATTTATATCTCGGCCAACCTGATGTACCTCTACGTGATGCCGATCCAGTCCATCGCATTCCCGGCCGGCAACCGCGTGGCTGTGGCGGCATCGGATGCCATTTTCGGCGCCGCCGGTTCAACCGTCATTGCCGTGATGATCATGATTTCCACTTTTGGATGCAATAACGGTCTGATCCTCGCCGGGTCAAGGGTATATTATACCATGGCCAATGATGGACTGTTTTTCAAACAGGCAGGTAAACTGAATAAAAATGCAGTACCACAATGGGCACTCTGGGCGCAGGCGGTGGTGGCATCCCTGCTTTGCCTGAGCGGTGGATACAATGAACTGCTGACCATGATTTCCTTTGTGGTAGTTATATTTTATATCCTTACGATCATCGGGATTTTTATCCTCCGGAAAAAACGTCCGGATTTTGAACGGCCCTACAAAGCTTTTGGCTACCCTGTACTGCCCATCATTTATATCCTGCTGGGGGCAACCTTCTGTATCTTCCTTGCCCGCTTCGAAACCAAGTATACTATGTGGGGCCTGGCCATTGTGCTGGCAGGTGTGCCACTTTATTACGTAGCTATTTCACAGAAAAAAACACAACCGTAAAATAAGCATACAACTCCGGAGCATCTGTGCCGGATGTATTCCTGACCACCACCAACACCGCCACCTATGTTATCCATGAAGTTCCGGACTGCAGTACTGCTGTTCAGCATAATTGCCCTGACTGCCGGTTGTGCCACCACCCGGCATGTAAGTAATTTTAATTATTACACAAGGAACACCGGGGGAAAAGGGAGTTACCTGCTGATGAACGACGGGAAAAAGATAACCGGTTCGCATGTGCAGTGGTCAGATATGCCTAATACGAGTACATGGGTTTCGATTGACAACCAGCGTTACAGGCGGACAGAGGTCAAAGCCGTGTGCCAGGGTGGGATTTACTTTATCTATTACAAGGGACAATATCTCAAACGTATCATCACGGGGAACAAACTGAATGTGTATTCAAATATTGCACGTTTCAGTATTGGCGGTGCCCAGAACTACGAAACACCCGGACGCACTTATATCGTATGCTGGCTGCAACGCGGCAGCGATGGTGAACTGGTCCGGTATACCGGTAATGAGTTGCTGGCAACAGAAGTACGCGACTGTCCGATGGCCTATGGGATGGCACACAAGTCATCCGCTGAAATCCGCAGGCTGACAAAAGATGATCCTGACTACCTCAACCGGATCGTGGATATATTCAACAACAATTGCCGTCTCCCGGAAGAACAGGCCGTGCGTTAGTTTTCGCATCCCGGCTGACTGCATCCCGGCTAACCGCATCCCGATTGACCGCATCCCGGCTGACCGTGCCCGGTCATCCGGCATCCTCCACGATTATGTAGACCGAGGTGCCACTGCCGGGAGTGGACTCGATATCGAGTTTGCCCCGGAGGTAACTGACCCTGCTGCGGATATTTTCAAGGCCTATCCCGCTGGCAGCGGAACCGGTATCAAATCCTTTCCCGTCGTCTTCCACAGTGATGGTCATCTGTCCGGGGATCTTCGTCACCTGCACGAGGGCCGTTTTGGCGGCGGCATGTTTCATGATATTATTCACCAGCTCCTGCACAATACGATAGATGGTCACGGATGTGTTGCCGGCTATTTCAAGGCCAGCCAGTCCCACGGACTGGTAACTCACCGCCAATGCCCCGCTTTTATTGATGTCATGGCAAAAATCCCTGAGGGCGGTATCAAGGCCAAAACGGATCAATGCATCCGGCATAAGGTTGTGCGCGAGTCGGCGCATTTCGGTGATTGAACTATCGAGCATACCGATACTGCGCGTGATGGTGCCCATTGCGGCATCGGGCACGGACTGCGACTGTCCCACACCTGCAAGCGTATGCCTGATCCCGCTGAGCATCCCGCCGAGTCCGTCATGCAGGTCTTTTGACAAGCGCGTGCGTTCACGTTCCTCTCCCTGCAGGATGGCTTCCGCAGAGGCCAGCTGGTTTTCCGTTTCCAGTTCACGGATCCGCTGTTGCTGCAACTTCTGTTTCTGCCTGTAGTTGCGGTAGATCAGCAGTGCAACCAATGCCAGGATAATGGCTGCACCGATAAAGATAGAGTTCACCAGGTTTTTCTGGCGGATAGTGAGTGCCTGTACTTTCTGTTCGGCCTCAAGCCGCTGGATGGTGCTGACCTTTTTTTCCGTTTCGTATTTTTTGTCGAGTTCGGCGGACTGCTTTGACATCAGGTCTGTAAGGGCCGAATCGAGAATGGTATTGCTCAGGTCGTCGAGCTCATATCCCAGGGCAGGTTGCTGCGTGGCATAGGCAATACTGCTGAGCAGCCGGGTGCAGCTGATTTGTTCCAGTTTGAGATCATACTCCATCGAAATCTGTCTGGCTTCGGTCGCCAGCTGTTTTGCCCTGCTATAATCTTTCCCCTGCAATGCAGCAATTGCCAGTGCACGAAGTGCGGAACACTCCATATCCTTTGCGCCCGTCTGCCGCGCCAGTCCGAGACTCTGCATGATGTAAACCGACATCGCACTGAAATTATGGTTCATCCGCTCAATCTCCGCGAGGTTTGACAGGACAGCAGCCATGACCCGCGGGTTTTCCAGCTTCTTCGCAAGTGTCAGTGCTTCCTGGAGCAATGGTTTACCGGCGGCCTGGTCGTCGCTGGTCAGGTAAACGGTAGCCAGGCTGACCAGTGCACTGGTAAGGAAGTAATCCTGTTTCAGTTCGCGCGCCTGTTTTACTGCAAGGTTCCCGAATTCGATCGCCCTGGTTTTTTCCCCGCGCAACTGGTAGAGGTTGCAGAGTGCATCATTTACCTGCACCAGAATTTCTTTTTTCCCGTATTTCTCCAGGATCCTGCGGCCACGGAGACTGTAATCCAACGCTTTTTCAAACGAGGAAAGCCCGCGGTAGCCAATCGAAATATTGAAGAGGGCCATGCCGATATTCAGTGAGTCGCCCTGGCCCTCGGCAACCCTGAGCGACTGCTCATGTAGCAGCAGCGCGGAGTCAAGCTGGTTAGTAGTATGGAAAAGATCCGCGAGTTCAACCAGTGAATTAAAATGCCCCGGATAGTACCCGATCTCGATACTCTCGGCAAGTGACTGGTTAAATATTTTCCTTGCCCGCAACTGGTCTGCGGGAGCCACCAGCTTTGCTGCGGCCAGCAGGTAGTTTACGCGGTTGCTGTCTTTTTTCAAAGCTTCGGCTTTGCGCAGGAGGCTGTCCGCTACCGGTGTCTGGGCACCGGTCCGCAGCACTGTGGCCAACGCCAGCAGGATGAGCAGGGAAAAACGCATATAGCTAATATAAACAAAAGCATAAATGGAAAGAAATGGTACATTTTTGGCACTGGGACGGGTACACCTTCAACCTGGATTAAACAAAGCCATATGGATAACAGCACCGTTTTCGTTGAACATGTAATTGAAGCACCGGTAGCGGATGTGTGGAAAGCCATCACCGACAAAGAGGAAATGAAAAAATGGTATTTCACCGTGGAAGATTTCCGGCTGGAAAAAGAATTCATTTTCCATTTTGACGGACAGGGGTCCAAAGGTGAACAGTACCATCACATCTGCGTAATTACTGAAATCGATCCAGGCAAAAAATTGCAGCATACCTGGAGGTACCAGGATTTTCCGGGTGAGTCACTGGTGACCTGGGAGCTGATCCCCGAGGGTGACTTTACCCGCGTGCAGCTGACCCACCAGGGACTGGATTCGTTTCCGCAGGACAGCCCGGATTTTGAAAAGGCCAGTTTCAAACAGGGATGGACACAGATCATCACGGTAATGCTGGCCGGTTTTTTTAAAGAAAAAACATCTGTCAATTCCTGAATCCTTCATGGATAGCCCACTCAATCCTTAATGCATAGACACCTTGGCGCCGCCATGGGTATGCCTAGACTTTTGTCTTTGCCTCCTTCTGCATATCGAGTACTGTGCTGTCGAGCATCGCGCGGTAATTGACCAGTAATTCAAAAAAGATTTTTATCAGGGCAAAGACCAGTACGAAGATCATTTGCCCCCCGAGCATCAGGAACATGCTGCCGAGGATAACGGTGAACTGCTGTACGAAGATCCGTCCGTAAGGCTGGAACATGATTTTGATCATCGGTGTGTCTTTGTATTCATTATTCAGTACAAAAGGCAGGATGTCCTGCGCGAGATAACCAAGCAGCAATGCCGACAGCATGATGCGTACATCGCCGGTCAGGAATGTGGGGAAATGGGTGAGGAAATACAGGGAGCTTTTGCCATCGGGTACCACGCCGGCCACCCCGGAAAAAATCGCCATCTGGACCCCCACGAATATGCCGAAGTGGACCATGAAAAAAAGGATAAAAAATAACCCGCTGACTTCCTGTTTCTGTTCGCCATTGTACCAGGTATCTTTCTTTTTGTAGAAGGTAGCGATCAGGAGTTTGAGTACAGTCATGCCGCCGACCAGCAGGGTCTCCAGGGCATAGGCGATAAATGCATCCAGCGGGTGCCAGCCCAGGAACCATACTCCATAAACCGGTACCAGGTTGGCCGCGATCATGAGGTAGTCGGTCTTTTTAAGTTTACGCAGTTTCATGTTGGTGGAAAGGTTTGGTAGCGTACAAAATAGCTAATTTCGGGGCGGGTTCAAATACCCACCAGCACTTATGGCAATCATCTCATTAGCTATCCATGGAGGGGCAGGAACGATCCTGAAAACAGATATGACCGATGAAAAGGAATCGGCTTACCGCATGGGGCTGCAGGCGGCACTTGATGCAGGGTATGCAGTATTGGAGAAAGGCGGTGAAGCAATCGATGCCGTGGTGGCGGCCGTTGTGGAGCTGGAAAACAATATCCTTTTCAATGCCGGGAGGGGATCCGTTTTCGCCAGTGATGGCGGGCATGAAATGGATGCTTCGCTGATGCAGGGCAGGGACCTCGCGGCGGGTGCTGTCAGTGCCGTAAAGAACATCCGGAATCCGATACTCCTGGCAAAGCAGGTAATGACGGCAAGCGAACATGTCATGCTGAGCGGCAAGGGCGCCAATGATTTTGCCGCTGCACAGGGTTTTGACAAAGAACCGGATGAATACTTTTATTCCGCATTCCGTCACGAACAATGGAAGGCGGTGCAGGGCAGTGATAAAACCATGCTGGACCATAATCCGCTGGTAAAGGATAAAAAATTCGGGACGGTGGGTGCGGTAGCCTGTGATGCCAATGGGCATATTGCCGCGGCTACGAGTACGGGTGGTATGACCAACAAACAATACGGCCGCGTGGGCGATAGCCCGATAATCGGCGCAGGTACTTATGCGAACGATGGCACCTGTGCGATCAGCTGTACCGGGCATGGTGAATTATTTATCCGCGCCGTGGCAGCCTATGATGTGAGCTGCCTGATGGAATACAAGGGGCTGAGCCTCCGGGAGGCCATGGATATCGTGGTGCATGACCGTCTTGTTAAAATCAAGGGAGAGGGGGGTATGATCGGGGTGGATGCCAAAGGGAATGCGGCCCTGCTGTTTAACAGCGATGGCATGTACCGCGGGTTGAAAACAAGTGCCGGTGCTGATTTTACCGCTATTTACAAAGATGAATACTGATCCCTGGTTTGCGTCTTTTTATCCATTGCCTTAAATTTGCCCCATGAAAAAGTTTGCTGTGATTGTTGCCGGTGGAACGGGTACGCGTATGGGAACTGACCTGCCAAAACAATTTTTGTCGCTCCACGACAAGCCTGTGCTTTATTACACGATCCAGGCGTTCCTTGATTCGTATAAAGACCTTGAAATTGTACTGGTGCTGCCGGTTGAACATATGGACAGGGCCCAGGAAATCATCGATGGATATTTTGACAAGGAACGGATCCGCCTGACTGCCGGCGGTGACACACGTTTCCAGTCCGTAAAAAACGGACTCGCCCTGATCGAAGAGGAGTCTATCATTTTCGTGCATGATGGAGTGCGTTGCCTCGTTTCAAAAGAACTCATCCACCGGTGTTACGGGCAGGCGCTCGAGATCGGAACGGCAATCCCTGCGGTGGTTTCAAAAGACAGCATCCGGTTTATCATGGAAGATGGCAACCATGTGCTGGATCGTGAAAAAGTGATGGTGATCCAGACCCCGCAGACTTTCCATAGCAAGATCCTGCTGCCCGCTTACCAGATTGATTTCAAGGACAAGTTTACCGATGAAGCTACGGTGGTGGAAGCATTCGGACTGAAAGTATCACTGGTGCAGGGTGACGATAACAATATCAAGATCACCAGGCCGGTTGACCTGCTGCTGGCGGAGAAGTTGCTGAACTTAAGGGAAACAGAGGTGAAAGAATAAGGCTCAGCGTTTCAGCCATTTCAGGTAAAAAGGCAGTGTATTCGCTTTTACCCCAAAATATTTTTCTTCCCTCGCGCCGAAGCTGCTGTAGAAGAAAGCGAGGTTGCGCAGATCGGATCCTTCAAAATCGAGGAGGAGGTTTTCCCCTGCATGATCCCGGATAAATGAGTCAATCAGGGCATGTGATGCGCCGATGGTACGTCCGTCAGGATGGTTTCCCACAAGGATATAGTAGGCGCGGTTATGTGAAAAGATAAACACACAGGAGGCGATCAGTTCGCCGCGGCCGGACAGTATGCCGTAGGTCTCGGCCTGCCCGCGTTGTTTCATCTGTAGGTAAAGTTCACGGAATCGACCAAGGTTATCATCGGTTTCCATTCCACCTTCACGGGCCTGTGATTTTGCCAGATTGATAACCTGGTCCACGTCGAAACCCTTGGTGGGCGTGCATCCTACCTGGACTGCCTTTTTTATATTACGCCGGATATTATCTCGATAGGCGGATGCAAGTTCGTCATAGGTGAACCGCAGGTTCAGGATAAAATTGCGCCGCTCATAAAAATGGATCCCTGCTATGGGGAAGAGGTTTTGGTGGTTCAGGTAAAAATCCCAGTATTTAAATTGTTTGGGGATACTGTGCATGAATTGTTTCATCGTAGCGGCATCCACCTTTTCACCAAAGATCCCGAGTTGTGCGCAGAGATAAGGTTGGTAGAGGTAGGCGATGCCATATTTGCGGTTCCAGGTGAGTGGCATCACGGCTTCATAGTCGCCCAGCACCAATGCGTCCCAGTGCAGGGCCATTCCATCGAGGTACCAGCTGTAGGCATACACGAGACCATTGGATGCCTGGTTGATACAGGCGTTCCATTTATCGCGGTCGATTGATTGACTGGTGATATGCCGGATATTCAAGGGAGCGGGTTTGATGTAGGATCAGAATTTTGCATTCGGATCAAATTTACGCAGGTCAAAATTAGAGAGGTCGATAGCGAAGCTGATTCTTTTCAGAAACGTATTCTGGTCGGGCAATTGTTTGTAGTAGTCTTTAAATACACCGCTGTATACAACCGGGATAAAGATGCGCACGGTTTCTTTCAGGATCGGGATTTCCAGACCGGCGTCAAAAAGGAAACGATCGGTATTGGCCCCGCGTTTCCAGGATTCGGCATAGGTGCCCAGGTCCGCAAATATTTTCAGGGGTATACGGAAGGGCAGCAGACTCAGCGGATTCACATTATCCGGGATGGATGTACGGAAATTCATGGCCATGAGCCAGTCATCAGTTTTGCCCACTTTGTCCGCCAGTAATTCCGTCCGCACTTTAAACGCCCCGTCACGCATCATGACCTGCTGGCTGGTTGCCCCTTCAAACTCGTTCCGTCCTGCAAAATAATCACTGTAGGTGTAGTCTTCCGAACCATTTGGTCCGCTCAGGTTGAGATGGTAGCGGCTGGTTTCAAATTGTTTCCCCGTTGTTTTCGTGCCGGTATAAAAAAACTTCCCTGCAAAAAACCGGAGATCCAGACCGCCGCCCTTGCTATAGTTGAAAAAATAATTTCCCGTGAATGCAGTACGGACGAACTGTTTCGACTGTTCGATTTTAAGCTCTGCTTTATAGGGGTAGAGTGTCCGGGTATTTTCGGTGACCAGTTTCAGCTGGTTGATGACCCGGCTTTCATTGGTTGCCGTAAAGCGCGTGTATACCGTGGTGTCAACCGGTGTGAATATAGAGTCGCGGTAGAAACCCAGCTGGTCTTCCCCAAGGATGAATGACTTGAACTGCAGGTAGGTATTCTGCTGGCTGCGCGGGTTGGATTCCCTTTTTGTCAGTTTGATACCGGGAACGATTTTCCGTACGCGCAGGAATGTTTTATTTCCCTGTTCATCTTCCAGCGAATTAATGGAGAAGATGGCACCGGAGAGACCGAGGTCCACCTGCCGGAAATATTTTTGTTCCGGGAAAATGGAATAGGAAAGTACACCTGTACCGGTAAACTTTTTTGAGCCGAATGCATATTGCGGGGCGAGCAGGAACTGGAGTCCGCCGGCAGGCCGCAGGTAGTTGGTGATGAGTGCACCTGCGCTGAATTTATCATACTTGTTCAGTCCGATGGAGGGCATGACCAGCAGGCCTTCTTTTGTAGGATAGCTGCCGAACCGTGCAGGGTCGTTGAGGTTGGGAATAAAACTGATCCCCCGCGGTTTTTCCTGGTTGGGCAGCAGTCCGCGTTTGTGGATGTAACCAAAGACTGAATCGAGGTTTCGTCCGGTGCTTTCCTCAATGGATGCCTTGAAATCCGCCGGTGCCGGGTGGCGGAATTTCCATTTTTCATAGTATGCCTGCATAGCCTTGTTGAACGCTTCGGTGCCCAGCACTGTCTCGAGGTATTTCATCCACTGGCTGGTCTGGAAGTAGGCGATGAGTCCGTAATTGGCATTGGTCAGTGAATCTGCCGCACTACTGATCGGCTGGTCCCGTTTTTCTGCGGCGCGTTGTTCAAAGTAAGCACGGTCGCGCGATCGCAGCTGGATTTTTCGCTCTTTCGCGTATTCATTTTCGTAGTAGCTGTTGAGACCCTCATCCATCCAGGGGTAGCTGCGCTCATTGTTTGCCAGTGCTCCGTAGAACCAGTTGTGTCCGATTTCATGCAGGATGGTGAGTTCAAGTTCGTTGGCATTTTCGAAGGGGGCGATGGAAGTGATGGTCGGGTACTCCATACCGCTGCCGAAACTTTCCGGTCCCTGTACTACACTGCAGACATCATAGGGGTAGTCGCCGAGTTTCCAGGAATAGTAGATCAGTGAACGTTTTGCATATTCCATTGCCCGCGTCCATTGCTTTGCATGGGCGGGGGTATAATAGACATTTACTTCCACGGTGCGACCTGAAGGCAGCAGGCAGCTGTCCTGTTTTACGATAAACCGTTTATCGAGGAAGAAGGCGAAGTCGTGGATATTTTTTTCAACGAAGCGGATCGTTTTGGTGTCGGTATCGGAGTCGGGAAAAAGCCGGGTGTTTTTTTTATACTGTCCCGATTTATTTTTTGTCCGGGTGATGATGGGTTCCCAGGTGTATTCGCGCCGTGAGCGGAGGAAGCTGGATTCCTGCTGGTTCGCCGCCATTTTACCAGTTGCGGCAATGACATAGTTGGACGGTGTGGTGATGCTGACATCGTAGCTGCCGAATTCACTATAGAATTCACCCTGGTCGAGATAGGGCATCGGATGCCACCCGGTTCGGTCATACACGGCTGGTTTCGGGAACCATTGGGTTGCCTGGTACGACTGGCCATCGTGGCCACCGCGACTCACATTGAACGGGAGTTTTACATGAAAGGGGGTGGTGATGGTGATACCTGCGCCGGGCGCAAGTGGGGAGGGGAGCAGGAGCCTGGTGATATCGATATGCGTCGGGTGGTCTTCCGTTTCTGCCGTACTGCCATCTACCCGGAAGTCGAGCCGGTTGATATAACCTTTGCCCTCGTCTCCCGAAAAATAGAAAGCGGTGTTGCCATTTTCCAGCAGCTGGTCGCTGAATGCGGTTTTATCATTTTTGTAGGCATTGGGCCAGAGGTGGAACCAGATAAAACGCAGGGTATCGGGGGAGTGGTTGATATACCGGATGCTGGCGAAACCATCCAGGGAGTTGGTTTTATCATCGAGGCTGACGGTCATGGTGTAATTGACTTCCTGTTGCCAGTAGGTCTGTGCATGTGCCGCCGTGCCGGTGAGGGCCATCAGGATGATAAAGGGTAATTGCCTCAAATCAGTGGTTTGGCGTAAAATTACCCTATGTTTTAACAATCCCAAACCTCATTTTAGGGCATGGGCTGGCCGGGACTTATTTACCTTTTCCCTTAAAAATGATCCGCAGCGTATGCAGCATGATTTTGAAATCAAGGATGAGCGAGATGTTCTCGATATAGAGCAGGTCGAATTTGCTTCGTTCCGCCATCTGTTCCACGTTTTCCGCGTAGCCAAATTGTACCATGCCCCAGGAAGTTAGTCCCGGTTTTACCTTGAACAGGTATTTGTAATAGGGCAGGGTGTGCAGCAGCTGGTCGATGTAGAAGCGCCGCTCCGGTCGCGGGCCGACCAGGCTCATATCCCCTTTGATAATATTAAGGAGTTGCGGGAGCTCATCAAAGCGCCATTTGCGCATGGTCTTGCCCCATCGCGTGATCCGCGGGTCGTTGTCCGATGAGAGTGCCGGTCCGTTGGCTTCTGCATGATGGATCATTGAGCGGAATTTGTACATCATAAAAGGTTTGCCCTTGTACCCGATGCGTTGCTGCAGGTAGAAGATCGGGCCTTTGGAGGAGAGCCTAACCCGGATGGCGATGTACAGGAAAAACGGCAGCAGGAGCACGGTTGCGATGAGTGCGACCAGTACATCGGTGAATCGTTTTATATGCTGTTGCCAGTCAGGCAGCAGGTCCGTTTTCATGGTGATGAGCGGTGCGCCCATCACGCTGATTGTTTTTACCGAGCCCGACAGGATATCCATGATATCCGGCTGGATCTGTATTTCTACATCTTTTTCGCTGAGGCGGCTGACGAGATTTTCGAGGTGCGGGTGTTCGGTACGTTCCATGGCGATGACTACCCGTTTTACATCAAACTGGTCGATCAGCGATTCCAGGTCGCTGAGGTTGCCCAGATCAGGCAGCATCTGGTGGATAACGGCCTGTTTGCCGTTCGGTGTGACGAATCCGATGTAGCGGAAGCCGCCATCGTGGAGGTTTTCAGCCGTCTGTTTATAGATAGATACGGCATTGGTCTGGCTGCCGATCATCAGAGTGTTGAAATAGATGCGACCGGAGAGCAGCTGGTATTTGACGCGGTTCAGTATGAGGATCCTGCCGATGGAGGTAAGGATAAAATGCATCAGCAGCAGGACGGAGAATGCCAGGTAGTAGTGCGAGAAAATTTTTTCCGGATCGTTCAGGGCGGATGCGAAGAAGAGTATGATGGAACCCAGCAGTGCACAGGCGAAAGTGACTATTGCTTCGACCAGCCTCGATTTTTTATAAAGGGAAGTATACGTGCCGGCCAGGGAGTAAAGGATCAGCCAGCAACCCGGTACGATGAGAAGGGCATAAAGCCAGCCACGTGCGGTCAGGGTTTGTTCGGTGTAACCTTCCATCAGGTCAAAGCGCACAAAATGGAACAGGTACCAGGTGAGGGCTGCCATGAGGTAGTCCATCAGCGCGTACCAGGCGATATGTATTTGTCTCCCTTTACTCATTTGTTCCGCATGACATCACGTAATGTGCAATCGTTGCGCGGCTATCCGTTATGATAGTGATGTCAGTTAAGTTAGTTTTTTTCTACCTGACAAATGTGTTAAAAACATTAATCACGGATGATATTGTTGCCGATTTTGTCAAGGATCTGGTGGGCCACATCCATTGCTGCCAGGCCGTCGCGTTCGTTCACCACGGTGCGGGTATTCTGTTCGATTGCATTTTTAAATGCCAGCAGCTCTTCCTTGATCGCATTGACTTCCGGCACCAGCGGGTTGGCCACTGCGATGGTTTTGACACCCGTACCCGTTTCAATATCAAAACTGAAGACATTGGAATCATTGGGCTCTTTCAGTTTTATTATTTCGGTTTTTTTGGTCAGGAAGTCGATCCCGATATAGGCGTCTTTCTGGAAGAGACGCATTTTGCGCATTTTTTTCATCGAGATCCGGGAGGAGGTGAGGTTGGCCACACATCCGTTATGGAACTCGATGCGCACGTTTGCGATGTCGGGGGTTTCGGTCATCACGGCTACACCGCTGGCGGAAATGGACTTCACATCACTTTTGACAATGCTCAGGATGATATCGATATCGTGGATCATCAGGTCGAGGATCACGGATACTTCCGTACCGCGCGGGTTGAACTGCGCCAGGCGATGCACCTCGATGAACATGGGTTTCAGTTGTGTGTCTTTTACCGCGAGGAATGCCGGGTTGAAACGCTCCACATGACCGACCTGGAGTTTGACACCGGATTCCTTGGTTAGCTGGACCAGTTGCCGGGCTTCCTGCATGGTATGGGCCAGTGGTTTTTCCACGAATACGTGTTTGCCTTTTTTGATGGCATTGGCGCAGACGTCGAAGTGGGTGTTGGTGGGGGTGACCACGTCGATGGCATCACAGGCATCCATCAGGGAGTCGGCGTCAAGGAAACGCACGAGCTGGTATTTTTCAGACACTTCCTTTGCGGTATCATCGTGCGGATCGAAGAATCCGACCAGTTCAACGCCCGGTATTTCTTTCCAGTTATTCAAATGGAATTTTCCCAGATGGCCTACACCGTATATACCGACTCTCAGCATTTGCAGAATTTCCGGTAAAGGTAAGCTATCGGTGGATAAACTCACGTGAGGCAGGCATCATTTGCGGGCTATGGAAGACTGGCATGGCCTTTTTGCCGATCTTCGGGGAACAGGCGTCTTTGATCAGGACAAACATGAAATCGGGTATGAAAAAAACAATTGGTTTATTTTTCGCTCTGGCAGGTGTTACAGCTTCAGGACAGCAAGCGAAGTTTGCGAACGTCTACCCTTTTATCGAGAATACAGCGGTATTTGAAATTAATCAGACGGAAGGCCACACGGTTTGTATTCCTTTGAAATCGGTTGGAGAGGCTTTTAATTTCCAGAAATGGAAGTCGGGCAATGTGCTTTCATTGAATGGCAGGTGGAAATTCCATTACGCCAATACCCCCGAAGGTACTCCAGGCAACTTTTATGCAACAGGTTTCAATGATCAGAAATGGGGTGAAATTACAGTGCCCTCCAACTGGGAGATGCAGGGTTTTGGCGATCCTTTGTTCCGTAATGTTGCCCAGCCGTTTCGCGCCAATCCGCCTTCTGTTCCGCGAGAATACAACCCGACAGGCTCGTATCGCAAATCATTTACATTACCGGGAACCTGGAAAACCAAACGCATTTTTTTGCGTCTGGAGAAAACAGCTTCAGCGTCGTTTGTGTGGATCAACGGACAGGAAGTTGGTTACAACGAAGGGGCGCAGGAGCCAGCTGAATACGATATCACCCGTTTCGTGAAACCCGGAACAAACACCATTGCCGTTAACGTGATCAAATATGCAGACGGTGTGTACCTCGAAAGTCAGGACTATTGGCGCCTGGCGGGCATCTTCGATGATGTTTGGTTGTTTGCCAAACCGGATGTGCACCTCTTCGACTGGCATGCCACTACCGACCTTGACGAAAACTATGAGAACGCCCGACTGAATTTACAGGTTACAGTAAACAACCAATCGAAGATCAATAAACACAACTGCAAGGTTCGGGCTTCGCTGTTTAATTCAGACAATGTGCTGGTTCAGAATTTCATTTCTGACGGAGTTCAAATCAATACCGGGAGCAAGCAAACGGTCAATCTTTCTTCAGCAGTAGTAAGGCCTGAAAAGTGGACGGCAGAAACGCCCCGTCTCTATCGGTTAACCCTGGAGTTAATCAATGGCGATGGAAAAACCGAAGAGGTCATTACAGGTCGGATAGGTTTTAAGGACACCGAAATCCGCCACCAGGTATTTTACCTGAACGGCAAAGCCATCAAACTAAATGGTATCAACTCGCACATGCAACATCCTGATCTGGGTCATACAATGGATGAAGCGACCATCAGGAAGGACTTTGAAATACTGAAAAAATTCAACATCAATTGCATAAGGATTTCGCACTATCCACCCGTTGCCCGATACCTGGAGCTGGCCGATGAGTACGGATTTTATATTATTGACGAAACAGGCGATGAAGCCCATGCAACTGAATATTTGTCCGATAAGGCTGAGTGGGAGCCCATGTATCGTGAACGAGTGCGGAGAATGGTACTTCGGGATCGTAACCATGCAAGCATTTTATTCTGGAGCGCCGGGAACGAAAGTGGCGAAGGAAAAAATATTTGTGCCGTGGTTGATGAGGGGCGGAAGTACGACTCTACACGATACTGGATGTATGGCGGAAATGCTTTCGCCCACCCTTGCGAAGAGATTATCGGGCCCCGGTACCCAACACCTTTTGAACTTAAAAACCAGGTGGGGACGGTTCCGGAAACTGTTGATCCGCGACCATCGTTTTTGGACGAGTACCTGTCAGTGGCGGGAAATGCTGGTGGCGGACTGGATGAGTATTGGGAAGTGATTTACCAGTATCCACGCATTATGGGAGGAGCGATCTGGGATTTTGTGAGTCCAGGCCTGCGGGAGCCGGTTCGTACATTGATTGATTCCTCCCCCGGTAAGGTAGCTACTCACATCATGGGACGTGCAAAACTGGTTGCCGGTCATGATGGAAAGGGGATTGACCTGAATGGGCACGATCAGTGGGTGGAAGTTTACCAGGATAAAAATGTTGAAATTTCCGGCGATGAACTGACCGTTTC
Organism: Chitinophagaceae bacterium; assembly: GCA_004173355.1. Classification (GTDB taxonomy): domain Bacteria; phylum Bacteroidota; class Bacteroidia; order Chitinophagales; family Chitinophagaceae; genus JBEVJC01. Next base: position 56,613 of record SEAD01000012.1, read on the forward strand.
GTTTTGGGTCTATCCACGTGAGTTGATGGCAATGGGTGGAACGATGCTAACCAAAGGAAACTACCAATTAGGTTTGCAGCAGCACGGCACCGACTCGCTCAATTTTTACATCTACACATCGAAAAAAATGGCTGTCAAGGGTATGTTACCCCGGAACTGGTCAAAAAACTGGCATCACGTTGCAGGTGTCTACAATGGGAAGTCAATTTCACTATTTATCGATAACAAAAAGGTGGGGGAAGCACCGGCCACCGGAAAAATTACCAATTTCCCTTTTCCCGTTAATGTAGGCAGGAATGCGGAGACGGATGGTCAGCATACCACCGGTTATTTGTGTGACGCCATTATCGATCAGGTGGGTATTTTCCCAAAGGCAATTGAAGTCAACGAATTATTTACGGCAAAACCTGACCTGAAAAATCATGCAGCTTTATGGCTCGACTTTGAGCAGGAAAGCAAGGAAGGTGAATTTTTCAGCTATGGCATCGGCGCGCGTACTTATGGATCTGTGTGGCCCGATCGTGTTCCGGAACCTGAAATGTGGCAAATGAAAAAGTCAGCCCAACCCATTTCAGTAAAATGGAGCAATGCCGGCAAAATGGAAATTGAAGTGCAGAACCGAAATTTCTTTACCAATACGAGTGCCTTTGAAGCCCGTTGGAATCTGGAGGAAAATGGAATATCGGTAGCATCCGGAAAGTTAGAGCTGGATGTAGAACCCGATGCAAAAAAAATCTATGCACTGCCTATCCCAAAGCCTGAGATCAAAGCCGGAGCAACCTACCTCGCAACAGTTAGTTTTCATCTGAAAGCATCCACGCAATGGGGGCCGAAGGGTTTTGAGCTTTGCTGGGATCAATTGGAATTGCCATGGATTGTGCCTGCTGAAGTAGAACCAGTAAGGCGCCAGGTCAATGCATTGTTGGTAACAGATAGTGGGGAGGGGTTGATTGTATCCGGGGCAATTTTCGTTTATACCTTTAATAAAGTGAATGGACAATTGTATTCCATGAAATACATGGGTACAGAATTGCTGAAACAGGGAGCGCAACTCAATGTATGGCGTGCGCCCCTTGCGAACGAGCAGGATGACTGGACCACCTATTCGGTGAATGTATTTCCCAAACGCGAAGGCTACGGAACTATGGTTGCCACTTCCTGGTACTCGATCGGTCTGGATAAAATGAAATCAAATTTTGAATCCTTCCACGTGGAAAACAGGGATGGAAATGTTATTGTCACTACCCGTGAAACTGCTCTGTTTGGAAATGTCCGCACGGCGGGATTCGAAAATGAAATGATCTATACGATTTCGTCCGAAGGTGAAATCAGCTTACAACACCGGATTAACCCGAATGGAAGAATGCCCATGTCGCTGCCGCGCATCGGAACAAAATGGGTTTTTAATGACGGATTGCAAAATGTAGAATGGTTTGGCCGTGGGCCGCAGGAAAATTATCCGGACCGCAAAACAGGCTATCGGATTGGACAATATCAATCAACCGTTGATGGCCTGTTTGTGCCCTATTTGTTGCCCCAGGATAACGGGTTGCGCACGGATAACCGCTATGTGCGACTGAAAAATGCTGATGGAATAGGGGTTGAGTTTTCAGCAACCACGCCATTCAATTTCAATTGCTATAATTACAGTACCGAAAATTTGTCCAGGGCAAAATACACTTTCGATCTGATAAGGTCCGACGGCGTAACTTTCAATTTCGATTACCAGACCACCGGGGTAGGCTGCACGGCAGTTGGCGTGCTTAATAAATACCAGGTTATTCCGCAACCCATCCAGTTCACCAGCACTATAAAACCATTTAAAAAGGTTGCTACTCCGTCACAATGACGATAGACATATGCTTTTTAAATAGTTGGTGTAGCGCAAAGAATTGCTAAAGGTTCAATTTTGCTGATCGTGTGTCCAGTTTCTGTAAATAAACCGGAGCGCATCATAAAGGGCAGGCACCGGTTCAGTCATGTGGTCTTCAGAGAAATAGTACTTATACTGGTGTTGAAAAGTTTTGGAGCTATCCTGTTGCACCAATCTGTCAAACTTCAGTACGTCATCCCGGAAAGCACCCTCTTCGTTCCCCACGCTGTAGAAGAGCTTTTTATCCCGCAGGGCCAATTTCGGAAATTTTTGTTCTGCCAGCCGCAAAACATATTTGTTGCCAAACCAGAAAGAGGGACTTATTGCAACGTAAGCTCCAAACATATCAGGGCGCGTAAGCATGCAATTGATTACGGTAAGGCCACCGAATGAATGTCCGGCAAAAATCCTGAAAGGGCTGGTTTTGTACGTCGCCTCTATGTAGGGCATTAGTTCCTGCTGGATAAAATCCAGAAACAGTTCATTACCACCGGATGTCTTATAGCTGGAATCCGGTTTCCCGTCAAAGTTTATTAAGCTGTTGACGGGGGTGAGGTCTTTTACGCGGTTTACACTTACAATACCAACAACTATCATCGGAGGGATAACCTTCCAGTGCCTCAGGTACTCTACATAGGCAGAAACGATGTGAAAATGATTTTCGCCATCCAGAAGATATAAAATAGGGAATGTGTGGGTTGTATCCGTAGTATCAGTTTTTGGGACATGGATGTACACCTGCCGGTCCTGGTTTAGTTTGCGGGAGCGTATCTGATGTACATCATTGGTGATATGGTTATACAGATCTGGGACCTGGGCGGTTGACCGTGAAGCGAATAGTATAAAAAATAGTACGAAGTGTTTCATAATATTTACGAACAGCCGGATAGCAGTTGCCATCTGAAATGTATTACCCGGATTCTGAACCGACCCTAATATACGGAACAATGTTTTACCAGTTTCTGGGGCTGTGTACAGAGTTTTAATACGTTCCCGGCCTGATGACTAACTTCCTGTAATAGGAGAGGTGCAAATAAGTACGGATTTCATGACGAAATCTTTCCTTATTTGCACCAGGTACGGAGAATATATTGATCGATGTGAAGGAAAATGAATTTCGCTTGCTTGTACCTTCAACTTGGATTCCGTAATACGGTCAAACGAACCTTTCTCATTTTGGGTATTGCAGATTGGCTTTAATTTTCCGGATCTGTCTCAGGTGGCGGTCGGTGTGTCCGTATATGCTGATATATATCTGGTGAATACTACCTCTTCCTTCCTTAAGATAGTATGCCCGCAGGTCTTCCCCGGTTGTCAACAGATAGGATAATGATTCATTGCGCATTTTCAGAAACCACTGTGTGTTATTTTCACCTGTGTTTATACCCATTGGCATGGAGAATGTAAATGGCTTTGTATATTCTGTTGTAATGTGGGGCTGCTCTTCCAAGAGAAAACGAAGTTTTACACTGTCAGGCTGTTGTTTCTGCTGCAATGCAGGCTGTGGGCCGCCGACCAACGCCTGACTGATTTCCCGCTGGAATAGCAATTCCCATATAGAGAGATGTTCAATAACCTGGTTGATAGACCAGCTTTGCGATGAATCCCTGAAATTCCACTGTTTTTCGGAAAGGCCTTTTGTCTCCCTGGTCAGTTCATCCCTTGATCTGGTTAGTTCCGCCAGCAGATGAGCCCTGTCCGATTCAGTCCAATTCACGGGCTGCTGTGCGACCGCATTTACGGATAGCACAATACCTGTTGCCAGGAATAGCAATAATCTTTTCATGTTGTATCGATGTTTGATTTGACTGTTACGAACCCAGCTGCCGGCTGAAATCAGCGTGGTTCCACTCTACGCTTATGGAGTCAATAAGGTTGGAAGTGTTGATGTGGAAGATGAAAATATGGTCACTGTCGAAACTCATTCCCTTATTGGGTATTCCTGCAAAATCCTTTACCTGCGTGCCGCGGATGACTACCTGGCAGCGGACGGTGTTGTCATCTTCGGCGACTGCGGCATCAAGAGTGTTGTCAATATTGGGAAAACAATCGATGAGCATTGTCCAGATATTTTTGCCAAGGTCTCCGATTGTACCTTTACCGGCTTCGCCCAGGGGTCTGAAGTGGACCGTTCCTTCGGGATCACATAACGAAAGCATTTTTGACACATTCTTTTGCTGGTAGGCAAACATAAACTCAACGCATTGGTTTTTGATGCTTAGTTTCTGTTGTTGAAGTTGCAGGATTTCCATTTTCTTTGTTTTGAAGTGATCGTAGATCGGTTTATAATACTTTCGGTTGACAGGACAAAGCTACCTGGCATATGGTAAAGACAGTTGTAAGGATGCGACAAATGCGGTGTAAAAATGCGACAATCAATATCGGATATCTCCTTCCCTGGGTTTTTCGATGAGATTAGCCAGTTCAATATTTTGTTCCAGATATTGCTGCGGTGTGCGGCCGGTAAATTCAGTAAAGTCTTTGGTAAAATGTGAATGATCATAAAACTCACACTCTGAAAAGATGGTTGCCCAATCCACTTTCTTTTTCCCTGCTATCAGGTTCAGGATGTAACTCATACGTCTCATCCGTGCGTAATATTTCGGGCTTAGCCCCACTTTTTTGAAGAAACAGCGTTCAAAGTTTCGTCGCGACATGTACACATCTTTCAGCACTTCCGTAATGTCTACCAGGCCGTTTTTTTCAACGATCAGGTTTGCCGCCTTATCGATCACGTCGGGTTCCGGCTTTTTGCCGCTAAATTGCGATATCAGGAAAGCTTCGAGTAGCTTGGCTTTTTCATTTTCGTCAGTACATGCTGCCAGCGAGTGGGCAAGGGCGTCAACGGAAACCGCTTTAAAAACATTTTTCAGTGGAATTCTCTCTTCGGTGTATTGGTAGGTGGGAAGATTAAAAAGGGTTGCCAGTGCTGCTGGCTTGAAAACTATACCGGCGATGTTGATACGGCCACCCAGGAATAAGCGGTAACTGTAGATGGACTGCCCGGAAATGAATTGTTTCGGTGCTTCAAGCCGTTCATACTTTTTATTTTGGAGAAAGTACTCATCACCGCTATTTACGACGAGAGAACAATACCCGGTCGGTGGTGACTCAACTATGAAATCGGCTACGCTTTCTCCAGAAGAATGCCATAAAAAATAGCACTCTACAAAAGGTATGAGCCATTCAGCTGGTTTGAATTTCTGGTAGACCATGACGGTGATGGTGGAAGTTAGCGAATTTTTCGCCCACCTTACTAAATGAAAGGTACCAGCCTTATCCAATCCGGGCGCGCTGATATGGCGCGTTGCCAGCCCCATTTACGCTGGTTTTCCTAAAGGATCTTATGGCAGGCGAAATTCACTTTCCAGGAGGGGCTGTTGCACACTGTGAAAGCACCCGAAGAATTGCATTCCTGACAATTTTTCAAAGTCCAGCGTTTTCCCCCGGAAAGAGTCAAGGCCTGAAGGGTACCTTACATTTTTGAAAACTGTTATCCTAACTTGGCTGAACCGCTTTTCCGGGAAAAATCTAATCGACCGGTTGAGCGAAAAGCTTGCTGGCCGGTTTCGCGGGCTTGGCTGCGCGATTTTAGCAATAGCTGGAATAAATTCAGGACGAGTCACTGGCACGATCCCTGTTGCAAATTTGGAAGTTTGAACCCCAAAAAAATTATACCATGACAAATTATCATACCTACAAAGCCTGCATTGACGCATGCCTGCGATGCGCGGCTGTTTGCAATCATTGCGCTTCGTCATGCACCCAGGAAAGGGACGTTAAAATGATGGCGAAGTGTATTCAGCTGGACATGGAGTGCTCAGCATTGTGTTATGCCGCTGCACAGCTTATGAGCCTGGGAAGCGGGCAGGCAGTAGCACTGTGTCGCATCTGTGCCGAAGCCTGTGACGCTTGTGCCCGGGAATGTAGTCAGCATGACACCGAACACTGTAAAGAATGCGCAGAAATGTGTACTCAATGCGCTGAAGCTTGTCGTAAAATGGCCGCGTAATCGAACCCACTAGCGTAGACTAAAAAAAATAGACTAGGAACGACAAAACCCACTCATGGAGTGGGTTTGCTGCGATTTGCTCGCGGACCGGACGGGACTCGAACCCGCGACCTCCGCCGTGACAGGGCGGCATTCTAACCAACTGAACTACCGATCC
>SEAD01000013.1 GCA_004173355.1 Chitinophagaceae bacterium
GAAATGATGAAAGCCGATGCATCGATCCGGATGCTTTACATCGAAACACCCGCCAACCCGACCATCCAGTGTGTGGATCTCGAAGAACTTACCAAACTCGCAAAAAAATACAATCTCATCGTTGCATGTGATAACACATTCGCAACACCCTACCTGCAGCAGCCGTTCCGGTTCGGCGTTGACTTCGTGGTCCATTCAACCACCAAATTTCTCAATGGACATGGCACGGCCATCGGCGGGATCCTGCTGGGGAAAGACCTCGACCTCATGAACGGGCATGTGACCAAAATCCATCGCCTGCTGGGTGGCAATGCAAACCCGTTTGATGCGTTCCTGCTGATCAACGGGATCAAGACACTTGAACTGCGGATGGAACGCCATTGCCAGAATGCGGGAGAGGTTGCCGCCTTCCTCGTGGGACATGCAGCAGTGGAACATGTCAACTACAACGGCCTCAGTACACATCCCGATCATTACCTTTCACTCAAACAGATGAAACATCCCGGTGCCATGCTGAGCTTCGAACTCAAAGGCGGGTTGCAGGCCGGCATCAGTTTTATGGATAAACTCAACATGTGTATCCGCACCGTATCACTCGGTACCTGTGATACCCTGCTTTCACACCCGGCTTCGATGACACACTACAGCGTACCGAAGGAAGCAAGACTGAAATACGGGATCAGCGACGGCTTGATCCGCATGAATGTTGGCATCGAAAATGTCATGGATATCCTGAATGACCTTGACCAGGCATTGTCATAACTCCCCTAATCAAACTGTCGCATGCAGCATAACATTTCAATCCGTCCGGCCGAACGAAGGGATTGTCCAAGGCTGATGGAACTGATCCATGAACTCGCATTGTATGAAAAGGCACCGGAACAGGTGGTGGTGCAACCGGACCATTTCGAGGAAAGCGGTTTTGGTGCAAACCCGGTCTGGTGGGCATTTGTGGGCGAAGTAGATGGAGAGGTGGAAGGCTTTGCACTTTATTATATCCGGTACTCCACCTGGAAGGGCCAGCGTCTTTATCTCGAAGACCTTATCGTTACCGAAAAGTACCGTGGCATCGGATTGGGCAAAGTATTGTTCGAACGCGTGCTGCAGGAAGCGGGAGGGAAAAATTGCAGCGGCATGGCATGGCAGGTGCTTGACTGGAACGAACCCGCAATCAATTTCTACAAAAAATACAATTCCGCTCTCGACAGTGGCTGGATCAACTGCAGTATCGAAACAAACAGGATTTAACAACACCACGGCAGATATAAAACGAAAGCCCTTCCATTTTAGCGGAAGGGCTTTTATCATTTAAAGCTATAAAACTAGCTGACTCCCTGCGTCTCCACTGTTTTGTTAATCTTCTGGATCAGGCCCTGCAATACCTTGCCGGATCCCACTTCGGTAAAACGGGAAGCGCCATCACTGATCATCATCTGCACACTCTGCGTCCACTTCACCGCGCCGGTCAGCTGTTCGATCAGGTTCTGTTTGATTTCCTCCCGGTCCATGATGGCACGTGCAGCCACATTCTGGTATACGGCACATACCGGGGTATGGAAATCGGTCCGCGTGATCGCCGCTTTCAATTCCTCTTTTGCGGGTTCCATCAATGGTGAATGGAAAGCACCCGCTACCGGCAGCATCAATGCCCTCTTGGCACCAGCTGCCTTCATACGTTCATTCGCAATCTCCACACCTTTTGTGGAACCACTGATCACCAGTTGCCCGGGACAGTTATAATTGGCGGGCACCACTACTTCACCGGTTTCATCCTGCACCTGCTTACAGATCTCTTCCACTTTTTCATCGGGCAGCGCAAGGATGGCAGCCATGGATGAAGGATTGGCTTCACATGCTTTCTGCATGGCACCCGCGCGGATTGCCACCAGTTCAAGGGCGCTGTCAAAACTCAGCGTGCCATTTGCCACCAGTGCGGAGAACTCCCCAAGTGAATGGCCGGCCACCATATCGGGACGGGCACCGTCAATACTGCGGAATGCAATAACGGAATGCAGGAAGAGGGCAGGTTGGGTGACCCTGGTCTGCTTCAGTTCCTCATCAGTGCCGGAGAACATCACATCGGATAAACGGAATCCAAGTACCTCATTAGCCTGTTCAAAAAGTTTTTTCGCGAAAGCACTGTTATCGTAATGCTCTTTTCCCATCCCCGGATACTGGGAACCCTGGCCGGGGAATACAAAGGCATGCTTCATGTTAATTGGTAGTTATTGAAACAAAAATGCCACAAAGGATCAAAGAAAAAAAATCTTTGTGACACAATAAGTAAAATAGACCTAGCGCTTGCTGAGGTCCGATGAAATCAGCTTCAGGAACTCGGTCCGGGTGGAATTTTTCTGGAATTCACCATCAAATGCGGAAGTAGTGGTCTCTGAATTCTGCTTCTGCACGCCCCGCATCATCATGCACAGGTGCTGCGCTTCAATGACCACAGCCACACCCAGCGGCTGCAGGGTTTCCTTGATGGCATTCATGATTTCCAGCGTAAGGCGCTCCTGTACCTGCAGGCGACGGGCATAAACATCCACTACCCTCGCCACCTTACTCAGGCCGGTAATCCATCCATTCGGGATATATGCCACATGCACCCTGCCGAAAAAAGGCAGCATATGGTGCTCGCACATACTGTACATCTCGATATCCTTCACCACAATCATTTCGCTTACCGGCTCATGGAACTTCGCCGAGTTGAGGATCTCATGGGCATCGAGCTGGTAGCCCTGTGTGAGAAACTGCATGGCCTTGGCCAGGCGTTCCGGTGTTTTCTGCAATCCTTCACGATCCGGGTTTTCACCGAGCATGCTGAGTACCTGGCGGTAATTTCCCGACAGGGATGAGGTGACCTCATCATCATACTGTTCTGTTTTCTTGTATGCCATAATCAATAGTACTTACGCAGCGGGCTGCGTTGTTTAAATTGTCAAACCGGGTATTCCACAAAATTGCGGGGCGTTTCATACAACCTGACCTGCAGGTCCATCTCCGCCCGGATAAATGGCCGGAGCAGGTTATAGATCACCACTACGATATTTTCCGCCGTAGGGTTCAGGTGCCGGAACTCTTCCGTGTCGAGGTTCAGGTTTTTGTGATCAAACCTTTCATGCACCTCGCGACGGACAATATCACCCAGCTCTTTCAGATCAATTACATAACCCGTGCGCGGATCAGGCACCCCCACCACCTTTACTTCCATTTCATAGTTGTGGCCATGGTAATTGGGCCATGAGCACTTTCCAAAAACCTTTTCATTGGTCGCCTGGTCCCATTCAGGATTCGACAACCGGTGTGCCGCGTTAAAATGTTCCTTGCGGAATACCGCTACCCTTTTATCCATATGGAAAATAAGTTTAACCAGCACAGGATGCCTTCTGCACACTGTAATGGCTTATCAGGCCAAAGGCCCGAAATATTCTACGAAAATGCGAGGTGTTTCATATAGCCGGATGCAGTGCAGCCGGACTGAACCGGGAATATGTGGTTCCAGTTGTTTCCAGATTTCAATCGCCAGGTTTTCGGTGCTGCACATTTTACCTTTCATGAATGGCACATCCTCATTGAGGTTGCGATGATCGATCTTCTCCACCACCTGGTCCTTGATGATATTACTCAGCCGCTTTACATCAAAAACAAAACCGGTTTCAGGATCGGGTTCGCCTTTGATAGTAACCAGCAACTCGTAATTGTGCCCATGCCAGTTCTGGTTCGCACATTTCCCGAAAACTTCCTCATTCTTCGCATCGTCCCAGGCCGGGTTGTATAACCGGTGGGCAGCGTTAAAATGTTCAACTCTTGTCAGGTACACCATATGTTCCGAATATGGCGCAAAGTTAAAAGATTCGCGGATCAGTTACCGGGGGAATTGCAGGGATTCAGCGACCTTTACCCCGCAAAAAATTGTATGGAAACACTTGTAATCGCCGCCACATCCCTCGAAATCGGACCCTTTCTCGACCGGATCGGCAGCCTGGACAATCGCCCGGAGGTGCTGATCACCGGGGTAGGATTAACCGCCAGCACCTGTGCACTTACACGATATCTCGCCACGCATCGACCGGAATGCATCATCCAGGCAGGCATAGCGGGTTCATTTGATCCCGCCATTACCCCCGGTGAAGTGCTGCTGGTGGGGCGCGACCGCATCGCAGACCAGGGCGTATTTGAAAACGGGGAATGGAAAGATACCATGGATATGGGCTTTACCCCGGCTAACGAATCCCCCTATACTGATGGCTGGCTGGTCAATCCCTGGGGTTTTCCCAATCCAGGCGGTTTACGGCTGGCCGATGCGATCTCGGTCAACCAGGTCAGCACCAACCCGCAACTCATCAGTGAATTCCGCCGCAAATACAACCCATCCCTTGAGTCCATGGAAGGTGCCGCCCTGCATTTTGTGGCAATCAGCGAAAAAATCCCTTTTGTACAGGTCCGGGCCGTGTCAAATTATGTGGGTGAAAGGGATAAATCAAGGTGGGACATAAAGAATGCGGTGATCGCACTGAACAAGGTTTTGCCTGAGTTGTTATCCCAGCAGCAGTCCGTCAGACCCTGAACATCCAAAATGATTACATGACACTCACCCTCGGATTTTCCCCCTGTCCCAACGATACATTCATCTTTGATGCGCTGGTCAATAAAAAAATTGATACCGGCGGCCTGGACTTCAGCCCCGTACTCGAAGATGTGGAAACGCTGAACCAGTGGACGCTCGAACACCGGCTGGATATTACCAAACTCAGTTTCCCTGCCTTCTTCCGTGCCACCGGTAACTACCGGCTGATGGATTCCGGCAGCGCACTGGGCAAGGGCGTGGGTCCGCTGCTGGTAACGGCGGGGGACATGGATGTAAATCCCTCCCGGAAAATTGCAATCCCCGGTGTCAATACCACAGCTAATCTTTTACTCGGTTTTGCCTACCCGGATGCGGTCAATAAAGAAGCGGTACTTTTTTCGGAAATCGAAGACCGGGTGATGGAGGGCAGGGCCGATCTTGGCCTCATCATACATGAGAACAGGTTTACTTACCAGGACAAAGGCCTGAAAAAAGTGCTTGACCTTGGCGAGTACTGGGAATCCGAAATGAATGTACCGATTCCCCTCGGAGGTATTGCCATCAGCAACAGGATCAGCAACGGGATTGCCGTAAAAGTAAACAGCCTGATCCGCGAGAGCCTGGAGTTTGCATTTGCACACTACCCGGAAATCACTTCCTATGTAAAACAGCATTCGCAGGCAATGCTGGAAGAGGTCATGCGAAAACACATCGATCTCTACGTGAATAATTATTCCATCTCACTGGGTGACGACGGACGCCGTGCCATTGAAACATTGCATCGTGTGTTCCTGGAAAACAATCCCGGTGCGGGTTCCGGCGAGGAAACCCTTTTCCTGTAAACCTTATTTTTTTAATGCGGCCGCATATACCTGCAGGCAGCGCCTGCGCGCCATATCGTGTTCCACGATTGGTTTGGGATAACTGAACTCCTCAAACTCCGGCACCCATTTGCGGATATACTTAAATTCGGGATCAAACTTTTTGGTCTGCAGGTAGGGATTGAACACCCGGAAATACGGTGCGGCATCACAGCCACTGCCGGCTGCCCATTGCCATCCGCCATTGTTGCTCGCGAGATCGTAGTCGAGCAGTTTCTTTGCAAAATACGCTTCGCCCCACCGCCAGTCGATCAGCAGGTGTTTGCATAAAAACGAAGCAGTAATCATCCGCACCCGGTTATGCATAAAACCGGTTTCGTTCAGTTCGCGCATCCCCGCATCCACAATCGGGTAACCCGTCTGTCCTTCACACCAGGCATCAAACTCTTTCTCATTATTTCGCCAGCGGATATGATCGTATTCTTTTTTAAACGATCCCGCCTGCACATGCGGGAAATGCCAGAGGATGCACTGGTAAAACTCACGCCAGATAAGCTCTTTGCGGTAGGTGGCATTGAGTGGTCCTTCCTCCCGGAAAAGTTCGCGGATGGAAACCGTACCAAAACGCAGGTGCACACTCATACGTGAAGTCCCGGCTATGGACGGGATATCACGTGTCTTGTCATATGTGCGGATAATGGATTCCGGCGGTTTACCCGAAGGGAAAGTATACTCTCGGTCGCTGAAGCCCATGGATTGTAAAGTGGGTAGTTTTTTTGGCCCGCCGGGATGGATCTTCCGAAGATAACGGGTGCTGGGGTACGACTTCAGGTAAAAATCCGTGATGGCCGCATCAAACTTCCGAGAGTAGGGAGTGAACACCGTATATGGTTTGCCATCATCCTTGACCACTTCATTTTTTTCAAAGATGACCTGGTCCTTGAAGGTTTTAAACCCCACTCCCTTTTTGCCAAGGAAAGCTGCAATGGCCGTGTCACGCTCGCGGGCATAGGGTTCATAATCATGGTTGGTGAAAACAGTCTCCACATTATAGTCATTCAGCAACTCCCCGAACACTTTTCCAGGTTTGCCATATCGCGCATCAATGCCGCTGTCCATTTTACCCAGCTGCTTATTGATGCCTTCGAGTGCTTCATGGATAAACACCAGCCGCCGGTCATCCTTGTCTTCCAGCTCATCGAGGATCTCGGTATCGAAAATAAATACCGGCTGCACGGGCCGGCCGGACTTTAATGCGTGGTAGAGTCCGGCATTGTCGTTCAGCCGCAGGTCGCGCCTGAACCAGAATATATTAACCTCGGGTTTTGCCATTTGTGTTGATTATAGTCCCAGTGAAAGGTTTACCATTGTATGCAGTGCGCCGGAAAAATGGCTGCCGTATATATGCCCTTCCAGGCTCCCCACCCATTTTATTCCACGGATGGAATTGCTGAGGAAAACTTCATCTGCTGCATACAGGTCATCCATTTCCAGTTCCCTTTCTTCCAATATGAGGCCATTATCGGCGGCTACCTGGAAAAGATGGCGGCGCATGACCCCATCAATACATCCTTCGGTCAGGGCGGGGGTACTCATACGGTTATCTTTCACAAGGAAGATATTGGCGATACTGGTATCGCATGGCCGGCCGTACTGGTTGAGGAGCAGGCTGTCATTCCATTGTTGTTTTTTTGCGAAACGGGCTGCGAGGCTGTAGGGCAGGAAACTGGCGGTTTTGACTGCTGAAAAAGCATCGGCCATTTTGCGCGCATGGGGAAACAGGCCGACCACGAGCCCGTTGCTGTTGAACTCATTGATGGACGGATCGAGCGGCCATGCTTCGGCAACGTACGACACTTCATCATCCCCTTCGAGTATACCCCCGTTGCCACGGAAAAAAGAAAGACGGACACGACCGAGTTTTTCCGCTTTATTTTTCCGCGCCAGGTCCAGGATGATCATACGGAGGCGTTCGCGCGTCAGCAGTTTGGGTAAAACCATCCCAAGCCGGGTCAGGGAACTGTACAGCCGGTCAAAATGGAGTGGTTCGAGCAGTATTTTCCCGCCGGCAACACGGAGGGTTTCGAACAAGCCGTCCCCGTACCGGTAGGATTTATTGGAAGCCAGGAGCAGGGGCTCGTCGGCCCCGTAATATTTACCATTGAAAGCGACAAAATTCATCCCCCTAAAACTAAGGGAATAACCGGAGCACAAAAAAACCCATCCGCTTTCGCGAGATGGGTTATAAGCAATTAGCCGTGTTATCCTTTAAGCCTGCTCTACGAGACCGGCTTTTACTGCGTACATTACCAGACCAGCCATTGATTTGGTACCGGTCTTGGTTTTCAGTTTATCGCGGATCGCTTCCACGGTGCGCGGACTGAGGTCCACGATGTCAGCGATTTCTTTTGTACTTTTTTCATCACACATCAGCTTGAGGATGGTGATTTCCTTATCGGTCAGCTGTACATCCTGCGGCATGGAAGATTCCACCACCCTTTTCGTACGCAGCCCGCTCAGGAGCGCCTTGTTAGTCAGGTCGTTAAAGAAGAAGTCCTGCTCATACACCGTCCGGATTGCATCATAGATCATTTCGGATCCTGACTCCTTGGTGAGGTATGAATTGGCACCGATCTCCATCATCCTGGAAATAACCGAATGGTCGTTGTGCATCGAAAGCATGATCACTTTTACACCGGGGTACAGTTTTTTGATCTCGGGTAAAGTAGTCAGGCCATCCATGATGGGCATCTGGATGTCAAGCAGCACTACATCTGGCTGGATGTGACGGAGAAGGTTAAGCAGCTGCATGCCATTTTCGGCTTCTGCAACCATCTGGATATCCTTACGGCTTGACAGTGATGTCTTTACACCGGTCCGGAAAAGCGCGTGGTCATCTGCAATAGCGACTTTAATTACAGCGTTTGGCTCAAGATTTTTCATGGGTGAATATTGGTATTATAGGATTTTATCTGTTAATTCCGAATGCAAGATGGAAAATTCCCGTTGGATGTACTATAGTAGAAGTACTTGATTTCGGCGGTGCGGAAAGTACCGGCTTTTTCCTTCGAAGCTTTCCCAGTCCGACCACGTGTTATTACGTGTGGTAAAAAAGTGCATTTACGTCAAAGGGAGTAAATACCGATGCAAACAGATTGGGAGTTTGTGCTCTTGTTAACATTCGGGTGTGGATATATTTTTGTCTCAGAAAGTTGATGCAAGGATGAATTGTCATCTACATCCAATGTCCAAACCAAACCGTCCAAACAAAAGTATTTCCAATCCTGTTTAAAACCTGCGACGATCAGCCCCAGATCAACTTTCTATTTTTTTTTGCTTGACCCGTTTTTAAATTCCGTTGTTCCGATGAATCCGGCGTACACACACGAAACTTAATAAAACCATCAGGCCATTAACCTTTCCTTCCTTACCCAACCGACCCAATTCTTTCTTTCATAACAGTAACGTTCAGCCCATCCACGAGGATGGGTTTTTTTGTACCGGTAGCTACTGCACCACGAACCGTTTGCCCAGGTCCACCCCATCCCCCACGAGACGCAGCTGGTATACCCCGGCGCTGGAGCCTCCCGGCAGTGCGATGGCACCGGTAGAGGCTTTTCCCTGCAGCCTCAGGTCCTGCCGCAGCACACACTGGCCGTGCATACCCGTGACACTCAACTGGTAATTGCCGGAGGGCAGGTTACTGACCGTCCACCCGAGCTGGCCGTTGGTACAGGGGTTGGGATAAATGCTGAAATCAGTATCCGGCGAGCCGGTCCTGATTTTGAGTACGATGCTGTAAATGATTTTGCCGGTCTGTGCATTCACACGGATGCGATAATAACTGAGTCCGTTGAGTGGTTCGGTATCCACTTCATCATAACTCATGGGTTCATTGAGATTACTCCGCGGACTGACCCTTGCCACCGCGGTGAAGGTCCGTGCATCCAGCGAGCGCTCCACTACATATTCCAGTAGTTCCCGTTCCGTCAGGTTGGTCCATTCCACCAGGATCATATTGTTCTTCATGGAGATGCGTACGCTGTCAAACATCACGGGCAATGTACTGTTGCTCCGCCCTTGTGAACGGGCTGTCCCGCATAGAAGCAAAACAAACACAAATGGAAGGATCCGTGGCAGGATAGCATGTCCCATAACAAAATCATTGGTTGCAAAAAAAGGCACCTCCCTGTTGCAGGGAGGGCCCTGTCTCTATAAGTACTCTCACCTACTTAAACGTCCGTCCCGGGGGACTATAACTTACAAGTTCCCATCCCGTTGATCCGGCTGCCGGATAACACAGGGAATACTCGTTGCATTAAATGTAAAAGGATTGTTGGGATTGGAATCCGGAGGATTGGATGGCCGCTGGACGGCAGGAGACAAATCTATAGTTCCCCTGCCGTAAGTGCAAGCATTTAGTAAAATAAAAAGCCGGTCAGGTGTAAGTACCGGTGTGACTTGCTTTTACCTTTTTAATACCATCCGGTTTACCGGCATAAACCAGGGTGCCGCCGCCATCGCCCGCTTCGGGACCAAGGTCAATCAGCCAGTCTGCGCTGCGGATCACATCTGTATTGTGTTCGATCACGAGGATGGAGTGTCCCTGCTCGATCAATGCATTAAAAGAGGCGAGCAGTTTTTTGATATCATGGAAATGAAGACCCGTAGTGGGCTCATCAAAAATGAACAATACCTTCTGCGTATTCTTTCCTTTGCCAAGAAATGAGGCGAGTTTGACACGCTGCGCTTCACCGCCTGAAAGAGTATCGGATGATTGTCCGAGTTTGATATAACCCAGTCCTACTTCGCTCAGCGGGCCGATTGCTTTGGCAAGTGATTTTTCCTCGTAGAAAAAATCAATGGCTTCATCTACGCTCAGTTCAAGTATCTCATAAATATTCCTGTCCTTGTAGCGCACTTCCAGCACCTCTTCCTTGAATCGTTTGCCACCGCATGTCTCACAGGTCAGGTGTACATCTGCGAGGAACTGCATCTCCACTACCTGTTCGCCTTCCCCCTTACAGGTGTCACAACGTCCGCCATCTACGTTGAATGAAAAATGTTTGGGCTGGAAACCACGCATCTTGCTCAGCGGCTGGCTGGCAAAAAGGTCACGGATTTCATCATAGGCTTTTATATAGGTAACCGGGTTGCTGCGGGATGACTTACCGATTGGATTCTGGTCGATCATTTCCACCTGTGAGATACTGTCGATATCCCCGGTCACCGCTTTATGGAAACCGATCTTGTCGCCGAATTCCCCTTTGATTTTGCGCAGTGCGGGATACAGGATCTGTTTGACGAGAGTGGTCTTCCCGCTTCCGCTCACACCACTGACCACGCAAAGCACATTCAGCGGGAATTCAACAGTGATATCCTGGAGGTTATTCTGCCTTGCCCCTTCAACTTTAATGGACCGGTTCCATTTCCGCGGCATCTTCGGCGGGTCGATACTGAGTTTGCCGCTGAGGTATTTGCCGGTCAGGCTTTGCGGGTTACTGATAATGGCATCATAGTCGCCTTCAGCAATCACCTCGCCTCCGAGATGCGATGCCAGCGGACCCATATCGATGATATGGTCGGCTTCGCGCATCATCATGTCATCATGTTCCACCACCACCACGGTATTACCCAGGTCGCGCAATTCCTTCAGTACACGGATCAGGTTGGCCGTGTCCCGGTTATGCAGCCCGATGGAAGGTTCGTCGAGGATATAGAGTGAATCGGTGAGGTTGCTGCCGAGACTCCGGGTCAGCTGGATCCGCTGGCTTTCACCACCACTCAGGCTGTTTGCCAGCCGGCTGATGGTAAGGTATCCAAGGCCAACATCCAGCAGGGTTTTGAGACGGTTGTTGAGCTCGAGCAGGATCCGTTTGGCAATCTGTTTGTCCGATTCGGAGAGACCATCTTCCAGCTGGTCAAACCAGGGTTTGAGTTCTTTTACCGGCAGTTCGCTCAGCTGCCCGATATGTTTGCCTCCGACCTGCACATAGAGGGCTTCCGGTCGCAGCCGGTACCCGTTGCAATCGGGGCAGAGCGTACGACCCCGGTAACGGCTCAGCAGCACGCGGTACTGGACTTTGTAAAGGTTTTGTTCCACCTCCCGGAAAAACGCATTGATCCCGTTTACATATTCGTTTCCTTTCCACAGTACTTCCAGTTGTTTCGCGGTGAGGTCGGCAATTGCCTTATGGACCGGGAAATCGAATTTTTTTGCCCCTTTGATAAAGGCTTCCTTCCAGAGGCCCAGTTTCTCGCCTTTCCACGGGGCAATCGCCCCTTCAAACACACTCAGCCGGCGGTCGGGAATCACCAGTTCCGCATCGATTCCGAGTACCTGGCTGAAACCTTCGCAGGTAGGACAGGCACCAAAGGGATTATTGAAGGAAAACAGGTTGGGTACCGGCTCTTCGAAGGTCATGCCATCCAGTTCAAACCGGTTGTTGAAGTGTTGTACTTTTTCGCCATTGATTTCGATGTACATATCTCCCTCCCCTTCATAAAAGGCGGTGCCGATGGAGTCGGACAGGCGGTGGATATCATCCTCATCAAATTCTTTTTTTACGATCCGGTCCACCAGGATGGCTCCCCCACCCAGCGGATTCCCCGCTTTGGCCTTGCCTTTGAACCGCGCTTTCAGGGTCTTGTCGTCCATTTCCTGCAGTTCCTCGATCCGCTGGATCTCACCACTCACATACATTCTCGAAAAGCCTTTCTGGGCGAGGATATTCAGTTCCTCCCGTACCTCCCGGTTCTGGTGCTGCCGGAAGACTGCGAGGATATAGACCTTATCCCCTTCTGCCAAGGCATTGATCGCGTCTACCACATCCTTTACATCGTCTTTTTTTACCGGCAGTCCGGATACGGGGGAAATGGTCCTGCCCGCGCGTGCATAGAGCAGGCGCAGGTAATCATATATTTCCGTCATACTTCCCACCGTACTGCGGGGCGTACGGGTGATTACTTTCTGTTCGATAGCGATTGCCGGACAGAGCCCCTTGATGTAATCCACATCGGGTTTATCCATGCGGTTAAGGAATTGCCGGGCGTAGGAACTAAGGCTTTCTGCGTACCGCCGCTGCCCTTCCGCATACAGCGTATCGATGGTGAGAGAGGATTTTCCCGAACCGGAAACTCCCGTCACCACAATGAGTTTATTACGGGGGATTTCCACCGAAACGTTCTTGAGGTTATGGACTTTCGCCCCCCGGATCAGGATATTTTCTGCGGAATTTACGGTCTTGCTGGTTGCGGGATTTTTCCCTTTTATTGTCTTTTCCATTATATGCCCTGCGAAGGTAAAGCCTTATCCAATGCGAATTCCATGCGAAAGGCTTAACATTTTATTTGCAATAAAAAATTGTTTTCGGGAAAGAGATTGTTTGGTGGTATCGCTAAATGCCCTATTTTTATTATCCAATATCCAAATTAATATGTCAAACCACAAAAACCCCCGCCTATAGCATAATACTCTACTCTTTTACCGATTTCCCTTTTTTCAGTTTTAGCATCTATCCAATTATTCAATATCCATTTAACCACCTTAACCTTAGGAGTATTATGAAAGCTTTTAGCAAAAAAACCGACAACGAGTTAATCCACTTGTTCCAGGATGGTAATCTCGAAGCCCTCGAGGTCCTTGTGTTACGTCACAAAGACAAGCTGTTTAGTTCAATCCTCTTTCTTGTAAAAGACAAATATCTCGCCGAAGATATTTTCCAGGACGCCTTCATCCGTATCATCGATACGATGCGCAGCGGCCGTTACACGGAAGAAGGTAAATTCCTCCCATGGGCGGGTCGTATCGCGCACAACCTTTGCGTGGACCATTTCCGTAAAGTAAAAAGGACTCCTGTTATCCGTAACAGCGAAGACAAGGACATATTCGAAGTGCTGAACTTCTCTGAAGACAGCGCAGAAACAACCATGATGAAAAGGCAGAGCCATAGCCGCGTTCGGGAAATGCTCGACCGTTTACCGGAAGACCAGCGCGAAGTGATCATCCTCCGTCATTATGCCGACATGAGCTTTAAAGAGATCGCCGCAGCAACAAACTGCAGCATCAATACTGCGCTTGGCCGTATGCGTTACGGACTGATTAACCTCAGGAAACTGATGGTGCAAAAACAAATTGCCCTGTAATCTGTTATTTATTATTTTTGATCTGACAACGCTGAACCGTATTGTCATTCTGTATCTCCCGTTACACCTGGAATGTTCTGTATAGAACTTACCTCAATGCTTGCCGGTAACAGGTTGTTACAGAATGACACCAAACTGAGCCACTCCTTATCTTAGGGGTGGCTTTTTTTTGCTTGCTTTTGTTTGGGAGAATGCGCGGCTTAGCCGGCGCAA
This sequence comes from Chitinophagaceae bacterium, assembly GCA_004173355.1. Classification (GTDB taxonomy): domain Bacteria; phylum Bacteroidota; class Bacteroidia; order Chitinophagales; family Chitinophagaceae; genus JBEVJC01. Next base: position 13,747 of record SEAD01000013.1, read on the forward strand.
AAAAATACGCGGGATGGGGAGTGGCCCGGTTGCGGGTCATTGTGGTTCTGGGGATATGCGGGAACGAACAGCCGGGTTTAGTTTCCCCGGCTGGCTTCAATTATTTAGCCGCAGTACCAGGAGATTTTTCCTGCGCGGCGAGGCCGGCGCGAAGCCAGGCTTCGAATTCGCGGGGATCGGGTGTATAGAATTTTGTTTTGACCAGGGCTTTTTCATCGGGACTGATGATGGCATATTGTGGCTGGGAAGTGGCACCAAAATTATCAACCTGGAAGGCCGTCCATTTATCCCCGATCGTCTGGATACTTTTTTCGGAACCGTTCTTTGCGGTATATACCTGGCGTTCGGCGGCGGGCAACATCGTGCGCTCATCCACATACAGCGATACCAGTATGAAATCTTCTTTCATCAGTTTATCAACGGTGGCATCCGTCCACACCTTTTCTTCCATACGCCGGCAATTCACACAAGCCCACCCGGTAAAGTCGATCAGCACGGGTTTGTTCTTTTGTCTCGCCAGCCGGACTGCCTCATCATAATCCAGCAGGGGTTTATCGCAGTTGACCGGATCGGAATAGAGACTATAACAAACCGGTGGCGGGAAACCACTGATCAGCGACAGCCTTGCCGCACCGGTGTTGGTAAGACCGGGTATCAGGTAAAGAGTGATAGCCGAAAACAACACGATAAAGGCGATCCGGACCGGACCATATTTCTTTGGGGGAGTGCTGTGCGAGAATTTCAGTTTTCCAAGCAGGTACAACACCACGAGCGCGCCGATGATAATCCATAACGCGATAAATACTTCCCGCTTCAGGATGCCCCACTGGATTACATTGTCTGCATTGGCCAGGAATTTTACTGCAAGGGCCAGTTCAACAAAACCCAGCACCACTTTAAGATCCGTCATCCAGCCACCTGATTTGGGGATCGACTGCAGCCAGTTGGGGAAGAGTGCAAAAATTGCAAACGGCAAACCAAGCGCGAGTCCGAAACCCGCAGCCCCGGCCGTCAACGGCCAGGCTCCTCCATCCGCAACCCCTGCCAGCAGCGTACCGAGGATCGGACCGGTACAGGAAAATGAAACGATTGCCAGTGTGAGGGCCATGAAAAATATACCCGCAATATTTCCGAGACCTGATTTGGAGTCCGCCTTGTTGGCAAAGGAAGAAGGCAGTGTAATTTCAAAATAACCAAAAAACGAAATGGCAAACACCACAAACACCACAAAAAACACGAGGTTCAGCCACACGTTTGTGGAAATATTATTAAAAATATCGGGGTTGGTTTTTCCGGCAATGTGAAACGGAATGGTGATCAGCATGTAAATCAGGAAAATAAAGAACCCATACAGGATCGCGCTGCCTTTACCCTTCCCGGGTTTGCCATTTTTCCCGGTAAAAAATGACACGGTAAGCGGGATCATCGGGAATACACAGGGAGTAAACAATGCAATCAACCCGCCCAGGAATCCCAGCAGGAAAATACTCAGGTAACTGCTGTCTTTTTTAATATCATCACCGGCATCCGACAGCGGATGGTCGATATCAATCGATGGCACCAGGATCCTGGAATTGGTTGCCTGCCGGCCACCCTCCACTTCTACCGTAAAAGGAACTACCTGCTGGAAAAAATCATCCCCTTTCCCGATATGGTAAACCAGCTCTCCCTGCAAACGCGCCGGTGGCGGGCCTTCCCCCTGGATATCGCCAGTCCACCCAAGCTGGCCCGACTGCACATTGAATGCTGCATTATCAAATACGCCGATCGCTTTTGACTCGCTCGCGGAACCCTCCACCCGGATGCCCTCCAGCCTGAAACCGGAGTCAACAAATGTCACCGTCACCGCGGGTATATCCATCAGCAATTGCCCCGGGGCAAAAACATAAAACCCGGCAGCAGGCTGGGCATTGAACAACAACTCAAACTTTTCGCCATTCTTCCGGCTCTTCACCTCCCATTTGTGGTAAACGCTGTCCTGCGCAGTGGCAGGGATTACAGCACATAAGATCAGCAATGAAAGGAAAAACGGTTTCAGTTTTGGCGACATACAACTGGACATTTTTGAAAATGAAAACGGGTTCCTGCATAAGAACCCGTTGTATCAAGTCAGCTCTTAAAAATTCTTATTTGATAGCAACCGTGAAATTAACGGTTTTGGGAGGCAAACATTTCTGGTCATCACAAGTCTGGAAAGTCAGCTTACCCGCGAGATTTGTTTTGCCACTCGTTTTTACTTTCACCACCTGTACAAAGTCAACCGTACCGGAATACTGGTGGGCCGAAACCTCCAGTTTCGCATCATGGAACTTTTCCATTTTTCCCACTTCCTTCACCTTGCCATCAAGGGTTAACAGCGGATTACCGGTAAACACAAAACTGGTCGGGTCAATGATTGCATCTTCCGGCTGTGTCTGCGAATACAAATGCCATCCCTTCTGGATCATAGCGGTGAGGTGCACTTCGTAGGTCTTGTCCGCCAGCTTTTTGGAGGTGAATGTCCAGCTGATCGGATTGGCCTGCGCACCCGCAGCAATCACGGCAAACAAGGCGGCTATAAAAAACAGTGATTTCTTCATAATTGTTGAATTAAAGGCAAAATTAAACGGTCCGTTGCAGGAAAACGATTTCCCGGATGTAAAACAAACTTAAATCCGTGGATAGACGCATTTACCCGGTCACCAGTTGCCCGGCCATCAGCAGGTCGGCAATAATGGTGCGGCCATCCGTATTACCCAGCGCACCGGAGCAGGCACGTTCCGGATGGGGCATCATCCCAAACACGTTACGCGTTTCATTACAGATTCCCGCAATACCGCGGGTAGCACCATTGGGATTGGCAGAAGGGGTCACTTTACCGGATTCATCGCAGTAACGGAAGATCACCTGGCCGTTGGCTTCCAGGGCATCCAGCGTCTGCTCATCGGCATAATACCTGCCTTCACCATGGGCCACAGGGATTTTGTAAATATTTTCAGACGGATCTTTTATAAACACATTCCGGCAGACAAACTGCTGGTTGCTGTTGCGGAGCAGGGCACCGGGCAGCAGTTCCGATTCACACAGGATCTGGAAACCGTTACAAACGCCGAACACCTTGCCACCCCCTTTTGCAAATTCCACCACACTCTGCATCATCGGGCTGAAACGGGCGATCGCGCCGCAACGCAGGTAGTCGCCATAGGAAAACCCGCCAGGCAGTACTATACAATCATCCTTGCTGAAAGCCGGCAGGCCGCGGTCTTTGTGCCAGAGCATCACTACTTCCTGCCCAAGGTCGTCCTGCAGGGCGTCCTGCATGTCCCTGTCACAGTTGGAACCGGGGAAAACGACTACGCCAAATTTCATATATCGGGGGGTATTATTTGAGGGGCAAAGATAAGGACTACGGCTGTAAATGCCGCCCTGTTACCAGCCCGGACCGAGATACTGGTAAGAAAAAATATAGGCGAGCGTAATCCAGAAAAGGATCACCGCAAACGGACGCCAGGTGGAATAAAAATAGGTACAGGCATGGAAGGCAGCCATCGGGATCATGGCCATCAGCCAGTTCTCAAACGTCCCCGTGGTATTCACGAATGGCAGCAGCAGGGCGGCCAGGAGATACAGCAGCAACAGGCTCCAGCCTTTGCGTACATTGATAAGCATCCGTCGGAGATGCTCCTGCACGTAATACCCACCTACCAGGAACGGGACCATGATCAGGAATACGCTGCCAGCCAGCCAGGCCGACTGCTTCAGCGAGGGCACCCCAAGGGTGATATGCGGCAGGAATTCCTGCCAGCTCCAGTGCCCGTCCAGCACGATATACATGGCATAAAAATAAAACGGGGTGGTAATACCCAGGAGACAGATCAGCCACTCGGTAATCCGGAACGGACGCATTACCGCCAGCGCGAGCAGCACCCAGAGCGTAAAGGTCAGGGATGAAATAAACAGGAAGCCGGCCACCCCCAGTGCCACACCGATATTAAAAATCGTACCCTTTGCATTGGCCTTGTTGTAGGTGGCAAATAACCAGGACAGCACCAGCAGCAGGATAGTATTGACCAGCAACGGTGGACTGAAATAGTTCCATTCCGGCAGCAGCGAGGTCAGCAGCAGGTAGGCCATCCCGGGCAGGTAGCTCGATTTGGTCATCATCCGCTGGATATTTACAAAACTGTTGAGCCAGACAGACTGGGCAAACAGCAATACAAACGCCAGCAGCGGGTACAGCAACGGAAAAGACGCTGACAACGGGTCAAGGAAATGCAGGATTGCCTCATAAAATACGCCATCCCCGGGCCGCATGGCCGGTACATGGGGATGACTGAACATCGGCAGCTTGATAACAATACCAAGCACGAGCAGCACAAGCAGGTTAATGGGATTTTTCTGTCTGAAGATTCCGATCACGGATCTGGATATTAAATATTAGTTATACTCGAGCTTGGCGAAACAGATATAATTCCTGTACACACACGGGATGATCATCTGCCGGGCACTCACCTGTTTGGCATACTTGGGCATAAAATCGTATCCGCGGTCGAGGTTTTTCAAAGTCGGGTTGCGGTCGATCTTGCCCTTCGGGTCAATACTGAAATCATTCAGCAGCTGCAGCCTTTTCTCCATATTATTAAAGAGGAAATGCAGCTGGCCGCCTGAATTGAACAACTGGTAACTGATGAGGTCTTCGTTCTGGTCATCAAACTGCTGTTTGGCGATCACACTGTTCCATTCCCTCACCCCGTTTTTATCATATGAACTGATCACAATATTATCGGCCTGGTAACGCACATTCTGGAAATCATTCCATCGGTTGCCCATCCCGTAGAGGCCATTGTAATAGGGCGAATAGGAATAATAATCATATGAACGCATAAACGGCGAACCATACATATAATTGTACCTGTTCCATGCACCACCACGTGAACTGGTGTAAAATGCTTCACTGGCAATCAGGAAACCCCCGTCACGCCGGGTAATGATATTGCGGATGAAATAATCATTGAAAGCGGTCTTGGTACTGGCATTGCCACGGGCTTCCCGGCGCAGTTCATCCGAAAATGCCAGCGTATCCTCACGCACAACCTGCCTGGTGACCTTATCCCAGATATAAAAATAATAGCCGTCCACATTGCCCCTTCTCTGGTTGTAATAAAAGGAGGTGAGGAAATACCGTTTATTGAAATTATCCGGTTTGATGTGGATCTCGTCGAAATACACCCGGTTGCCGGGTTTCAGCTCATAACTGCTGAAACTGTCCACATCGGCATACTTGACCACAAAAGCCGAGGTACCAATATTTTCATTGTTGACGCGGTCAAACTTGCTGAACACCATATCCCCGTCATTGTCGAGGGTGAATTCATCCAGGAAATCATCACGGTCTTCCATGGGCATACCCATCCGGCTCTTGCGGAGCAGGTTGAGCTGGTTGTCGAACAGCACGGTGGTCACGAGGTAATTCCTCTTGTTCTTGCTGTTGATCTTGAACACCATGATCCGCCCTTTGTCTTCACTGGCGATCACCGAATAAATCTTGTTGTCCGCACCAAAATTTACCTGCGTGGTATCCAGTTCTTTAAGTTCGCCCATCAGTTTGCCCTCGCCATTGATCTTGGCTGCCGACACATGGATCACATTCTTCCGGCGGTACTGGAAAATCATATATGCAAAATCGGGATAGGCGATAAAATCCACATTAATCACGCGGTCATTATCCGGCAGGAAACCCTGGTCAATCTTGGCCACCTGTTTCATGTCATTGTCCAGGATGGAAATCCAGTTGCTGTTGCGGATACTTTTATAAATAAGGAAATTCCCGTTGATCTTCCCGATGACCTCAAAATTGAGCCGGCGACTGTCCTCTTTATCCACTTCAGAGTACACAATCTTCTGGGCATTTGCCGCAACGCCCAGCAGCATCGACAGGAAGAACAGGAACCAGGGCTTTCTTGCCATAAAATTCTTTGTTTTAGCTTTTTAAAGTTACCAAATGACCATCATACTGACGGTATTTTGTCTCCAAAAGATGCAGGGGTTGTGGTAATTACATCAACGGCAACCGGCATTTTAAATTGCTGCGACACCACGCCAGCAAGGCAATCTTTGCATGATTTGATCGTTGTAATTGCTTTTTGCATATACATTTGCACATGTTCCGTTGGACGCCAGGGCAGAAGAGGCCGGAACATTAACATTTTGACTAGTGAAAACAGCGACTAATAAGGTCACAACCGCAGGATTAATCATCGCACTGGGAATCATTTACGGTGATATCGGAACTTCCCCACTCTACGTGTTTAACGCCATTATCGGCAACAGGATGGTGACAGAGGAGCTCATAATAGGGACCCTTTCGTGTATCATCTGGACACTCACCCTGCAGACAACCATCAAATATGTTATCCTGATCCTGCGGGCCGACAACCGCGGTGAAGGGGGCACATTTGCCTTGTACGCACTGGTCCGGCGAAGGAAAAAATGGCTGGTAATCCCCGCAATGATAGGCGGCGCGGCACTCCTGGCCGATGGCATTATCACACCGCCGATGACCATCACTTCATCCATTGAAGGATTGTCGGAACTCCCGGCACTGCGCAATATGGAAACCCAGACGATCGTAATCGTGGTACTGGCCATCCTTTCGGTATTCTTTTTCTTCCAGCAGTTCGGCACCGCATCCATTGGAAAGGTATTCGGTCCGGTGATGTTTATCTGGTTTACCATGCTCGCCGTGCTTGGCGGCATCCACCTTTTTGACGACGTCAGCATTTTCAAGGCCCTGAGCCCGCATTACGCAATACAGTTCCTCAAGGATTACCCGGGTGGCTTCTGGCTGCTGGGGGCCGTATTCCTGTGTACCACCGGGGCGGAAGCCCTGTACAGCGACCTTGGTCACTGCGGGCGGGAAAATATCCGGGCAAGCTGGATCTATGTGAAATTCTGCCTGCTCATCAACTATTTTGGACAGGGCGCCTATCTCCTGCACGCGCGTCGTGGTCTTACCATCACTCCTGCCCTCAAGGAATCCATGGGCATCAATGCCTTTTTCGACCTGATGCCGTCCTGGTTTATCATACCCGGTGTGGTGATTGCCACCACCGCCGCCATTGTAGCCAGCCAGGCGATGATTTCGGGTGCATTTACCCTGATCAGCGAAGCGATGCGACTGAACCTCTGGCCGAAAGTGAAAATCCGCTACCCGTCAGAAGAAAAAGGCCAGCTGTTTATCCCCGCGATCAACCTCCTGCTGTTTGTGGGCTGCGTGGGCGTAGTCCTTTATTTCCAGAAATCATCCAATATGGAAGCGGCCTATGGACTGGCCATTATCGTGACCATGCTGACTACCACCATCCTTTTTGCCAATTACCTGGTGCTTCACCGGGTGCGACCGGCCTGGATCTGGGTATTCCTGATCGGCTATTTCGTGGTGGAAACCGGTTACCTCGTGGCATTGATGGAGAAATTTGTACATGGTGGTTTTATCACCCTGTTGATCGGCGGACTGATGTTCCTCGTGATGTACGTGTGGTTCCGTGCCCGTAAAATCAAAAACCGCTACGTGGAATTTGTGCGGATGGAACATTATATCCCGAAAATCCAGGAACTGAGCAACGACAAGGCCGTACCCAAATACGCCACCCACCTGGTTTACCTGACCAGCGCCAATAACCCCAAGGAGATTGAACATAAAATCATATACTCGATCCTGAACCGTAAACCCAAACGCGCTGACATCTACTGGTTCGTGCACGTGGATACCATGGATGATCCGTACACCTGCGAATACAAGGTGGACCATATCATCCCGAATGATATCATACGGGTGGACTTCCGTCTCGGGTTCCGCATGGAACCCCGCATCAACCTGATGTTCCGAAAAGTGGTGGAAGACCTGGTCAAAAACAAGGAAGTAAATATCATCAGCCGCTACGAAAGTCTCGCGAGCAGCAACACGGTGGGCGACTTCCAGTTTATGGTGATGGAGAAATACCTGAGCCAGGATAATGAACTGCCCTTCATCGAACGGGTGATCATGAAACTCCATTTCTGGCTGAAGGAACACAGCCTCTCGGAAGAACGCGGTTTCGGACTCGACGTGTCCAACGTAACGGTTGAAAAATTCCCGCTGATTGTGGCGCCGGTGACGAACCTGAAGCTGCGGAGGGTGGATGATTAAGCCGGGGTTTTAGTTTGGGCATCCCACAATCAAACGCCGATTGTTTCGTTTGTGTTAAGATAAATCCAAATGAACCCGGCGGTTGTTACAAATCGCCTGCTTATAGGTCATACCTGTAAATGTGGTATATGAAATCAAAACTTTACTCCTTAACCTTCCTGTTCGCCGCAGTAACTGTGCTGCTGATCTCCTGCAAGTCGGCCGGCAAGATGTATTCAAAAGGCAATTATGAGGCGGCCGTTGAACTGGCGGCAAAGAAACTGGCCAAAAAACCCAATGACGCCGACCTGATCGAGGTGATCCAGAACGCCTACCGCTATGCGGTGGAAGACCATGAATCCCGCGTACGTACCCTCAGCAATACCACTTCCGATCTCCGCTTCGAACAGATTTACCAGGAATATTCAGTACTGCAGAGCCTGTACAATTCTATCCGGAGCTCCCCTGCTGCGCTGGAAGTAGTGAAACCTGCCGACTATTCCTCCTACCTGCTGACCTACCAGGAAGAAGCCAGCAATGCCCGTGTAAAACGCGGTGATGCCCTGCTCAACCTGAACAATAAACTCAGTTCACGCGATGCCTTCTTTGAGTTCCAGCGGGCACTTGCCCTGAAGCCAGGCGATCTTACCATCCGCCAGCGGATGGATGAGGCCTACGCGCTCGCGGTGACCAACATCGTGATCGAACCACTGACAAGGTTCGGATACCAGTACACCTCATTCAACTATGATTATAACAATTTCAACTATAATACCCTGCAGTACCTGATGAACAACCGGGCCAACCAGTTTATCCAGTACCTCACCCCTTCCGACGCCATGGCATCGGGTGCGCATGTGGACAATGCAGTGGAACTGAAATTCAGCGATGTGAACATCGGTCAGTACCGCGACCAGCGCAGCACGCGTGAAGTGAGCCGCCAGGTAGTATCAAAGGAAATCGTGATCAGCAAGGACAGTGTGCGTAAGGAATATACAACGGTGAAAGCCCGCATCACCACTACCCGCAGGGCGCTGTCAGCGGACGGATTGCTGCAGGCCACGGCCCGCAACAGCCAGAACCAGTGGATCTGGAGCGATACCTACCGGGGCGAATACCACTGGGAAGCAAGCTTCAGCACCTATACCGGTGATGAGCGCGCACTCAGTGACGCGGATAAAAAAGAACTCGCACAACGCGAGTCATACCCTCCTTCAAATGACCAGATCATCAACCTGATCATGAACGAGATCCAACGTAAGGCCGAATGTGGTATCAGCGATTTCTTCAACAGGCTTCGCTGAGACATGATTGGATATTGAGCAAAAGAGCTCCCTTCGCGGGAGCTTTTTTGCTGGCGTGACAGTCCTGCTGTGCCGGCGATAGCCGCATTTATGTAACTTAGACCGCAGACCTTAAAATTATAGTACTGATGAAGCGAAAAGATTTCCTTAACATGGCATCAATGGCGGCCATTCCTGCCATCCTCCCCACTATGGAAAATGAAAACCGCAAAAAATACAAAATCATCCATCACGTGTTCTTTTACCTGAAGAACCCGGGCAACCAGGATGATATCAATTCCCTGATCGAGGGACTGAATACCCTCCGTGATATAAAGGAAGTCAGGGAATTGCTGATCGGCAAACCCGCCCGGACCGGCAAACGGGATGTGGTCGACAATACATTTGATGTATCTGAAATGATGTATTTCAAAACGGCGGAGGAACAGGATGCCTACCAGGTCCATCCTACCCACCTGGCTTTTGTTGAAAAATACTCAAAGCTCTGGAAGAACGTGCGGGTGTATGATATGGAAGTGATGTAGTCCGGCAATGAGAGGCAGGACGTCGTGTCATCCCACGGGTACCGCCCCTCGTGTTTTATTTTTCCTGATTTTTTCCGGGATGGTCAGCAGGATTTCCTCTTTCAGTATCCCGATAAGTTTTTGCTTCACAAAATTACGGTGCACCACGATACTGACTTCCCGCATCGGCGAAGGCTTGCGGAAATGACGCAGCAGCTGTGAATCACGTGCCGGCATATCCAGTGTGGCAAGCTCAGGGATGATGGTGATGCCGTCGTTCAGTTCCACCATACGCCGGAGCGTTTCGATACTACCGGCCTCATAATCGAAACTGCTGCTGGCACGACTCTGTTTCTGCAATTCACAGAGATTGACAATCTGCGAACGGAAACAATGGCCTTCCTCCAGCAACCATAGTTTATTGGGATCGATATCCTGCGGAAGGATATAGGTTTTATTATAAACCGAATTGCGCCGCGACACATAGGCCATCAGCTCCTCATAAAACAATACAATCTCTTTCACACTCGGGTCCTGCAGCGGGGTGACGAGGATACCGGCATCCAGCTTGCCTTCCCTGAGTTTGGTGATAATAGACTCCGTCATCAGCTCATGTACGATCAGCCTGACAGACGGATATTTTTTCCCGAAGGAACGGATGAACAATGGCAGCAGGTAGGGGGCCACCGTCGGTATGATCCCGATCCGCAACTCCCCGCTGAAAATGCCCTTCTGCTCCTGCACCGACTCCAGCAGGTCATCCCGGCCGGCTATCACCCTGCGCGCTTTTTCAATGATACCCACACCTGCGTCTGTGGGCACGACAGGCTGTTTGCTCCGGTCAAAAATTTTTATCTCCAGCTCTTCTTCCAGCTTCTGGATCTGCATACTGAGTGTTGGCTGGGTCACAAAACAATGTTCCGCTGCACGGGCGAAATGGCGCCATGTATCAACCGCGAGGATATATTCGAGCTGGATGAGGGTCATAGAGATTTGCTTTCAGGACTGCAAATCTAATCATTCAAATCTATGGACAGCCTGATGTTCCGCAGGCAGGTTAAAGCATTCCCAGGCGGGTTGCGATTACATGGATACACACGGTTATGACGAGGAGATAGTAAAGGGATAGCATTTGCCTGGACGGCGGCGCGGCCAGCCATCCAAGGGACTTCGGAACCGAGGGGCGGAACCAGAGGACAAACAGCCGCATCACCGTGGTGACCACAGCTACAGCCAGCAGGAAAAGGACCAGGTAGTTGGTAAACTGTTTCATGGCTACATTCTTTTGATTGAATTAATCCAGGTTATTCTTCAAGGATGACCGTATTGTTGCGCACATCGAGTTTGTAACCAACCCCGATTTTCAGTGCATAGTTTTCGTCGGTATGGCTTACCGGGAAACCATAACAGACCGGGTAGTCGTATTCCTTTACATGATCACGTATGGCTTCATAAATCGTCTGCCCAAATGGCCGGGTGGTATCTTTCATATCAGTGAAACCGCCAATCACCAGTCCCGCAAGCCGTTTCAGTTTACCGGCACGTTTGAGCTGGGAAAACATCCGGTCTGCGTTATAGATATATTCACCGATATCTTCGATGAACAGGATCCTCCCGCGTGTTTTGAAATCCGATTTTGTACCGATCACATTGGCGAGTAATGCGAGGTTGCCCCCGATCAGTTCTCCCACCCCTTCACCCGTACGGTTGAATTCATGGGGTTCACATTCATAACAGGCAAAATCACCGGCCATGGCGGATTTGAGTGACTGCACAAACCGGTTGATATAACCTGCATCGTTGAAGGCCCCGGCCATCGGTGCATGCATGGACGAAATATAATACCTCGAATACAAGTGAGTATGCAATACCGTGATGTCGCTGTAACCGATCAGCCATTTCGGGTTTTTACGGAAGCGTTTGAAGTCTAGGTCGTCGATAATGCGTCCCATGCCATAACCCCCGCGGCCAAACAGGACGGCTTTTACTTCCGGGTCGTCGAGCATGGATTGCAGGTCATCGCGGCGTTCGTTGTCCGTGCCGGAAAAATAGTTATCCGAGTCGCCACCAAGGGTCTTCCCGGTTTTTACTTTATAGCCCCACTCTTCCGTGAGTACACGGATACATTCGGCCACACGTTCATAGGCCATATAACCTGCGGGACACACAATTCCGATGGTGTCACCCGGTTCGAGATAAGGCGGGGTCTTGATCATTTTATTTCTTTTAAAGACACTTTCGCCGTACCAACCTCAAGCTGGTGGCGGATACCGCATTTAAGGGCATAATTATTTTTCTGGTGGCCGACCGGGAAATCAAAACAAACCGGGTAATCATAGGCCCCGATTTTTTCCCAAACAATGTCATACAGGTCTTTACCGAATTCATCGTCGGGATTGTCCTCGGCCTTTATGCGGAATCCACCGATAACCAGGCCGGCCAGTTTGTCGAGCTTACCCGATTGCCTGAGGTTCCAGAACATACGGTCCACACTGTAGGCATACTCGCCCACGTCTTCCACGAAAAGGATTTTGTCTTTTGTATACAGGTCCGACATGGACCCCCCGAGTGACTCCAGCGTTTTGAGGTTGCCCCCCACCAGGGCACCACTGGCCTTCCCCGGCCGGTTACGGGGGTGGGGCTTTACGGGATAAACAATGTCCAGACCGGTCAGCGCACGGCGGATCGAATCGGCCGTTTCTTTTACCACGTCGTCTATATTGGAAGTGTCGGCGGGGAAGGCACCACCCATCTTTGAATGGATGCTGGCAATGCCCAGCCGGCGGTTCAGGTAGGAATGGATGACGGTGATATCGCTGAAACCGATGATCCATTTCGGCGCCTGCCGGAATTTTGTCCAGTCGATCCGCTCGATAATCCGCACCGAACCATAACCCCCGCGGGCGCAGAAAATAGCTTTTACCTGCCGGTCGTCGAGCAACTGCTGGATATCCACCAGCCGCTCATCGTCGGTTCCGGCCAGGCTGCCTGACCGTTTTCCAACCGTGCTCCCCATCTTCACTTTGAAGCCCCATGATTCCAGCTGTTTTACGGCCGGGCTTATATCAGCCACCTGCAGGAACCCTGCCGGGGCGGTGATCCCGATCAGGTCACCTTTCTGCAGGTAAGGGGGAATCCGTGGCGCCGTATCACCCGGATCCGCCGTGGCAGCGGCATTGGCCGCGATGGAGGGAATGGCCCCGGCGGCCAGGAGGGTACCCGTTGAGGCCAGGAAGTCTTTTCGGTTCATGAATTAAAGTTATAGCGATTCAGGCACTTGGCTATGCGGTGAATGCGGTATTTTTGCGGATTCATTACCGAACGGATTTTTACAATGACTGATTACAAACGACATCTTGTTACCGCCGCCCTGCCTTATGCCAACGGACCTGTTCATATCGGCCACCTTGCCGGCTGTTATGTGCCGGCAGACATTTATGTCCGTTACCTCCGTGCAAAAAAACAGGATGTGAAATTTGTGTGTGGCAGCGATGAACACGGTGTGCCCATTACCATCCGCGCCATGCGGGAGGGGATCACGCCGCAACAGGTGGTTGACAAATACCACGCGATTATCCGCGACAGTTTTGCGCAGATGGGAATTTCATTTGATATCTACTCGCGCACCTCTGATAAAATACATCACGAAACCGCATCGGCATTTTTCAAAAAAATGTATGATGAGGGACTCTTCGAGGAAAAGGAATCCGAGCAATACTATGACGAGAAGACCAATACTTTCCTTGCCGACCGGTATATTACCGGTACCTGCCCGGTCTGCTCAAATCCAAACGCGTATGGCGACCAGTGTGAACGTTGTGGCACCAGTCTCAGCCCCGAACAGCTGATCAATCCGCGCAGCGCGCTGAGTGATGCGGTACCGGTGAAAAAAACCACGAAACACTGGTACTTCCCGCTGCAGCAATATGAACCCTGGCTGAAGGAATGGGCCCTGGAAGGGCACAAGGAATGGAAAAATAATGTGTATGGCCAGGTGAAAAGCTGGCTCGACAGCGGATTGCATCCGCGTGCGATGACGCGCGACAGCAACTGGGGTGTGAAAGTACCACTGCCGGATGCCGAAGGGAAGGTGTTGTATGTATGGTTTGATGCGCCGATCGGATATATCTCCGCCACCAAACAGCTGACCGACCATTGGGCGGATTACTGGTGTAAGGAAGACACCAAACTGGTGCACTTTATCGGCAAGGACAATATCGTATTCCATTGTGTGATTTTCCCATCCATGCTGAAAGCACATGGCGGTTTCGTGCTGCCGGACAATGTGCCCGCCAATGAATTCCTGAATCTCGAAGGGGAGAAAATTTCAACCAGCCGCAACTGGGCAGTATGGGTGGATGAGTACCTCAAGGATTTTCCGGGATGCGAGGATGTACTGCGGTATGTCCTTTGTGCCAATGCACCGGAAACAAAAGACAATGATTTTACCTGGAAGGATTTCCAGGACCGCAATAACAGTGAGCTGGTGGCCATCTTTGGCAACTTCGTCAACCGCACATTCGTGCTCATGCACAAACTCTGCGGCGGCAAAGTGCCTAAGCTGCACGAAGCCCAGCTGGACAATACCGACAGGGCCATCATTGCAGACATTGAAGCTGCGAAGGGTAAAGTACAGTCTGCGCTGGACAATTACCGTTTCCGGGACGGCCTGTTTGAAGTGATCGATCTCGCCCGAAAGGGAAATAAATACATGCAGGAAAAACAGCCGTGGATTGTTGCAAAATCACTGGCAGAAAATCCGGCTGCACAACAATCAATCGACAACAGCCTGCATCTCTGCCTCCAGCTGACCGCCAACCTCGCGGTGCTGGTCAATCCTTTCCTCCCCAACACCGCGCAGAAATTGCTGCAGATGATGAAGGTGGTGGATAAAATGCTCGACTGGGACAATGCAGGGAAGGTAAAGCTGCTGAGCGTGGGATACAGTCTCCGTGAACCACAACTCCTCTTCCGCAAGATCGAAGACAGCGAAATCGCGGCGCAGGTAGAAAAACTGAAGGCAAGCCTCTTCAAACCGGCAACGGATCCTGCAACAACGGATGCCTCAACAACGGAGGCCGCAAAACCAGCGGACAGCACCGAAACTGTTTTGCCCGCTGAAGCGAAAGCGGAAATCCAGTATGATGATTTTGCCAGACTTGACCTGAAAGTGGCCACAATTGTAGCTGCGGAGAAGGTGGCAAAAGCCGATAAATTGTTAAAACTGGAAGTGGACCTGGGTTATGAGAAGCGTACGATCGTGTCCGGCATTGCACTTCACTTCGCACCGGAAAATATTATTGGCCGCCAGGTCGTTATCGTGGCTAACCTGGCCCCGCGGAAGATGAGGGGTATTGAAAGCAACGGCATGATCCTGATGGCTACCCAGCCGGATGGTTCACTGCAGTTCGTCAATCCCGACGAAACATCCGCGAATGGTGCGATGGTGAGTTAAAACTGTTTTACTATGACAATGGTTGAACGCGTTGGCCTTTATATCGAACGCCTTTGCGAAAGCATTGGTGTCAGTGCCGCCAATATCTACCATCCGTCCACCGATGCCTGGTATTTCTCCAATGGCGGTTCAACTATTGAAGTGTTCCTGACCACCCAGAAAAATGTCGATGGAGACAACGATTATTACCTGCGTTGCATGTCGGCACTCTGCGAAATACCAAAAGACATCATGCGCCAGTTTGCCCTGTACCGCACCGTGCTGCAGGTAAATGCAAAATACCTGGGCTTCAAGATTGTCGCCGATGAGGGGCGCGGACTGCTCTGCGTGGTGTCCGAGCGTAATATCTCAGGAATGGATTATGAAGAAATGGTGGGCATGATTTCCTACATCGCACACTGGGGCACGAAACTGGAGAAATACATCGCCGCTGAATTTGCGGGATGAGCTGCGCAAAAAAGGCACGACCAATGCCATGGCTCCATGCCTAAGGGCTTTGTCAAGCCGCATAAATAGCGTAAATTCAGGGCTTAATGCATTCCGGACCTTGGTAGCGACGAAGAAGAAACATACTTTCAGGAAAATACTGCTCTGGAGCGTCGGGATCCTCGTCGTCCTGCTGGTCAGTTTCCATTTCTGGTTTGTCAACCATGCGGAAGAGCTGATCGAGAACATGGTGAACTCGCAGTCGAATGGTCGTCTGCAACTTAAAATCGATAAGTTCAAATTCAACTGGTTCAGTTCAAAGTTTGAACTGCGGAAAGTCTCCTTTACCTCCAATGATACCACTGCCTCCCCGAACAGTTACCAGGTGGAAGTGGAACGCATCCGCATCCAGGTGAAATCGATGTGGCCGCTGATTTTTGAAAAACGTTTCCTGATTGATTCACTGCAGGTCATCTCACCTGCCATTACGGTGACCAAATTAAGGGCTACCCGGGACAGCGTATCGGCAGATAACAGCCTTTCGATCCCGCAGGAAATGGGTCGCGTCTATAAATCGATCCAGGATGCACTCCAGGTACTGCAGGTAGACCGCTTCTCGATTGATAACGCAAGTTTCGCGCTGGTCAACAACATGCGGCCCGAAGAACATCCGATCCGGATCAGCCGTATTTTTTTCAAACTCGATAACCTTTCTGTTGACACGGCATTCAGTGACAAACAGCAGAAGATCCTTTTCAGTGATAACGTTTCCCTGCATACTTCCAACCAGGATATCCTCTTTCCCGATGGGCGGCACAAACTCGCCTTCCGGAACTTCCGCATCAATGTGAAAAACCGGCTGGCTGAATTCGACAGCTGTACCATTTCAGCCACGCGTGGCGACAGCTCCAACAATAACTTCCAGGTCTTCTTTGACAAACTGCAGATGACCAATATTGATTTTGATACACTTTACCACGCAGAAGTAATCAAGGCCGACTCCGTGTACTGTATCAACCCGCAGTTCCGTCTCGACATCGACCTGCAGAAGCGCCAGGGGCCTATCAAACCCCCGAAGGTGGACGAACTGATCCAGCAGATGACGGGTGACCTGCAGCTGGCATTTGTGGTCGTGCAGAACGGCTCCTTTGATATCAATACCATGCGTGAAGGAAGGCCCAGCTCTTTTACTTCCGATCACAACAACTTCGACCTGGAGGGACTGCGCATCAACCAGAAAGCGGCAAAGCCCCTGACGATCGAACGGTTTGCAATGGCCATCCGCAACTACGAAAATTTCCTGCGCGACAGCGCCTACTCTATCCGGTTTGACAGCATCCTGATCCGTAACAACCGCATCAACCTTGGAAATTTTTCCTACAGGGAACTGGAAAAAGGGCGGGTGGTCAACAGTCTCAGCATGCCGCAGTTTGAACTGCACGGACTTTCCTGGGATGACCTTATTTCCGAACAGCAGCTGCGGGCGGACCGGGTCAATCTTTACAGCCCGGTGATCAACTATACCATCCGGCCCAACAAATCAAAACCCCGGCAGGATGTTTTCCAGACACTGGCAGGTGTGGGGAATATCCTTCGCCTGCAGAACCTGCATATCCGCAACGGGCAGATCAACCTGCTCTTTGGGAACAATACCCGTCTCCGCCTCGATGACGCCTATCTCTCCGTCAGTGCCGAAAAACTGGTCAACTCCAGACAGATCACCACGATCCAGCGATCGGTGGACGAACTCTATTTCAGGAAGGGTGTGTTTACGAGTGGCAACCTCGTAGCGCAACTGGGCAAGGCAAAATTCAGTGCAGGCGGGCAGGGTCTTACCGCCGCCACCATGCACATCGAAAGCAATAAAAACCTGGTGGTGGATGCCACGGATGTATCGGTACAACAATTCCTGATAGATGAAAAAACAAAACAGAACCAGGTCAATGGTATCAGCTGGTCTTCCGCAAAAGTTTCGGTAAACGGGCATGCCGTGTCCACCGGCAATAACGCCGCAGGATTCGACCTCGGCAATATCAGTGGAGCGAATACAAGCCTGTTTATCCGGGATGAAAAAAAGGAAATCAGCGTGCAGCTGGATAAGGTGCGGCTCGACCGGTTGCTTGCATCCAATGGTAAATTGTCTTCCATCAACGGCCTGAAAACAACCGGGCGCGACCTGAAATTCAGCAGCGGTGGCAAACAGCTCGATGTGCCGGTCTTTGCTGTTTCGGATCTCTCGCCGTCACAGCTGGCGCAATTCTCTTACCGCAACACCAGCAATGGCGATACCATGGGTCTTAGTGCTGCCATGGTCAGCCTTGTACCGGATCTCAATGCATTTCTCCATAACAAAATAAAAAGCCCTTCGCTGGTCATCGACCGGCCGGTGCTGCAGGTGTACTCCGCACGGCATGATGAACCCGCAGGAGTCAGGTCATTTCCAGTAATGGAACTGGATAATGTGGTACTGAAACAGCCACTGGTGGATATCCGCAGTGAGGCGGAGAAAGGCAACAGCGTGGTACGATGGACCGGCACCAATACCGATAATTCCATTGAACTGAAAAAACTACGCACGTTTGACGGGCCGGATAATTATGTATCGGCTGAAGAGATCAATCTTTCAGTTGACCAGTTCCTCTACTCCGACGCGCAGGGGAAAAAGTTTGATTCAAGACAGGGACATTTTAATGCGACCATCCGCAACGTGGCGCTCCACCGGAATGAAGAGGAAACATGGGAATGGCAGGGAAAAATTGCTGACCTGTTTGCCCGCGATTTCAGGCTGGACAGTCTCGGACGCAACAAAGGGCTGCTCGACCTGAAATATGCGCGGCTCAATGATCTCAGCATCAGTTCAGCCAACCTGATCAGCATGCGGGATATGGCATCGCAGAATACCGAATTCAGGATCCGTGAAGTCACCGGGACTTATGACGACAGCCTCTCGCATTACGACTGGAACAACCTGGCTTACGATAAACGCACACGGCTGCTCTCGGTAGATAGTTTCAGTTTCAACCCCACCGCAACCCTGCAGGAGTTTGTGAAAAAACAGGTTTACCAGGCAGACTATATCACCCTGCATACCGGTCGGGTGGAGCTGGGCCCGTTTGACATCGAACGGTATATCCGCGATACCGTACTCGACCTCGGCGTGGCGCGTATCAGCAACGGATACATGTCCAGTTACCGCGATAAAAGGATGCAGCGTCAGGAAGGCAAACAAACGCTGCTTCCCACCAACATGATCAAACATATCCCTTTCCGCCTGATGGTGGATACCGTACTTCTCAACAATGCATCGGTCGACTACCAGGAAACCAATGATAAAAACGGACAGACTGGCATCGTGCCCGTCACGGAGATGAATGCACGGGTAAGCAACCTGCGTAACTACGGACTGGATGCGGACGATAGCCTGGTGATCCACGCAACCGCACTCGTGGCAAATGCACTGCCCACCCTGCTTGATGTACATGCCTCCTATCTCGACACCCTTGGCGGGTTTGTGATGAAAGTAAAAATCAGCGAGTCAGACCTCACCCTGCTCAATCCCGTGTTGCGCCCGCTGGCATCGGCGGAACTGAAGTCCGGCCGCCTCGACACACTGTCAATGGAAGTGCGCGGCCGCGACCACCATGCCTTTGGCAATATGACCATGTATTACCACGACCTTAAAATACGCGTGGTACGCAGCGGCTCCCAACGCAAAAACGTGGGTACCGCGGTACTGACTTTCCTTGCCAATACACTCATCCGCAACGAAAACAGATCACGCGAAGGCACCGTCTACTTCAAACGCCTTAAAGACCGCTCAGCCATCAACTACCTGGTAAAAATCACCATGAACGGTGTGGTCAGCAGCATCGGCCTGCACAAGAATAAAAAACAAGTAAAACGCTACCGCGCAGAATCAAAAAGCAAAAACCTGCCCTTCTTCGAAGCCGATTTTAAATAACGGTAACCCGTTTCCCATTCAACCGATTTTCTCTTACCTTCACCGGAAATAGTTGTTTAACTAACTAATTTTAAACTTGCTTTATGAAGCGTAATATCAGGAAAGTAGCAGTACTGGGAAGTGGTGTGATGGGCTCAAGGATTGCCTGCCATTTTGCAGGTGTTGGTGTGAATGTACTACTGCTTGATATGGTCCCGAAGGAATTTACCGAAAGTAAAAAACCTGCCGAACGCAACAAACTGGTGAATGACGCACTGGCTGCCGCAATCAAAAGCAATCCATCTCCGGTATATGATAAATCAGTGGTAAAACGCATTACCACCGGCAACTTCACCGATAACATGAAGGAGATCGCGGGTTGCGACTGGATCATCGAAGTGGTGGTGGAACGTCTCGATATCAAAAAAACTATTTACGACCAGGTAGAGCAGTTCCGTAAACCCGGTACACTGGTCACTTCCAACACATCCGGCATACCCATCCACCTGATGGCCGAAGGACGCAGTGACGATTTCCGGAAGAATTTCGCAGGCTCGCATTTTTTTAACCCCCCACGTTACCTGCGTTTACTTGAAATTATACCTACACCCTATACCGACCCGTCGGTTACTGAATTCCTGATGGGTTATGGCGACCTGATACTGGGAAAAACAACAGTGCTTGCCAAAGACACGCCTGCATTTATTGCCAACCGGATCGGGGTATATGGTATCATGTCCATCTTCCAGCTGATTGATAAACTGGATATGACCATCGATGAGGTGGAAGCGCTGACCGGCCCGGTTATCGGACGTCCCAAATCCGCCACCTTCCGCACGGCAGACGTGGTGGGTATCGACACACTGGTGAAAGTTGCCAAAGGGGTTTATGACAACTGCCCTGCCGATGAGGCCCGCAACAGTTTTGAAATTCCCGCATGGCTTGACAAAGTAGTAACCAGTAACTGGCTCGGTGATAAAACCGGCCAGGGTTTTTTCAAAAAGACAAAATCCGCCACAGGCGAAAAAGAAATACTGACACTCAACCTCAAAACACTGGAATACGGCCCGAGGGTAAAGCCGAAATTCGCTGCCCTCGAAGCGGCGAAACCCGTGGATGACCTGAACCAGCGACTGAAGATGCTCGTGTCCTCCCCCGACAAGGCGGGTGAGTTTTACCGGCAGTTCCACTACGGCCTTTTCTCCTATATCTCCTTCCGCATCCCGGAAATCAGTGACGAAGTCTATCGCGTGGATGACGCCATGATGGCGGGTTTTGGCTGGGAGATCGGCGCATTTGAAAGCTGGGATGTACTGGGTGTGGCGAGGACCGCAGAAGCCATGAAGACCGCTGGTTATAAGGTAGCGCCCTGGGTGGAAGAGATGCTGGCCGCAGGTCACAAATCGTTTTATAAAATTGAAAACGGCCGGAAACTCAGTTACGATCCCGCAACGAAAACATACAAGACCTTACCGGGTGAAGGGGCATTTATCGTGATGAGTAATTTCCAGGACAAGCTGGTCTGGAAAAATGGTTCCTGCCGTCTCTATAACCTCGGCGATGATGTACTCGGGTTGCAATGGTTCACTAAAATGGGAAGCATTGGCGGTGATGTATTGTCTGGCATCCAGACGGCGATCGACAAAGCGGAAAAAGAATACAAGGGTCTGGTGATCGCGAACGAAGGCCCCAATTTTTCTGCTGGCGCCAACGTGGGTATGATCTTCATGCTCGCAATCGACCAGGAATACGATGAACTCGATATGGCGATCCGCATGTTCCAGAATTCAATGATGCGCGCGCGCTACTCTTCGGTACCTGTGGTAGTGGCCCCGCACGGACTCGCACTGGGTGGTGCCTGCGAGCTGAGCCTCCATGCCGACAAAGTGTGTGCAGCAGCGGAAACATATACGGGCCTTGTGGAATTGGGCGTAGGCCTTATTCCCGGTGGCGGTGGCACCAAGGAGTTTGTATTACGTGCAGCGGATGAAATGCACGAAGACGAACCCGATACCATCACCCTGAAAAACCGTTTCCTCACCATCGCCACCGCAAAAGTGGGAACATCCGCAGCTGAAGGTTTCAATATCGGCGTATACCGCAAAGGGCTCGATGAAGTGGTACTGAACCAGGGCCGGAGGATCGCTGAAGCAAAAAAATCAGTAATCAGTATTTCCGACAGCGGTTATACTGCACCTACTGTCCGCAAGGACATCAAGGTCCTGGGACGTTCTGCACTCGGTGCATTGCTGGCAGGTATCAATGGCATGCGCCAGGCCAACTATGCAACTGAACATGATTCCGTAGTGGCAAAAAAGCTGGCCTATGTGATGTGTGGCGGTGATCTCAGTGAGCCATCCTTTGTTTCCGAACAATACCTTCTTGACCTCGAACGCGAAGCCTTCCTTTCCCTGTGCGGTGAAAAGAAAACCCTGGAACGCATCCAGAGTGTACTGAAAAGCGGGCGGCCTGTCAGGAACTAATGACTTCAGGGCCGGCAGTGATGCCGGCTTTTTCGTATCCGGCAGGTCGGGGTAATACCTTAGATTTGTCAAAACCGTTGCCATGGGTTCAGCCGAAATCGACGGCCTTGCGCGCTGTCTCGTTATCCACTCACATGTTGTTACCTACGGTAACGAAGCCACCGAAAACCTGACCCGGATGATACGGGAGGAAATTGAATGCATGTGGAATGAACCGAATGCCCGGATACTGATCGACGACTACGACTACCAGCTGATCTTCAAGATCAGCGCTGAATATAAACCGGATATCGACCCGGTGGAAATCCTTTCCAACACCGATCCGCGCTGCAATTATTTCCGCATTGAAAAGTTTGCCATGGAAAATATCTCCTTCGTGGATGGCGTAGGCAGCAACACCGGATATTTCCTGATCGACAACCTGTACACTGGTTCCACCACGGCCGCGCACGAGTACGGACATACGCTTGGCCTGAAGCATCCGCACGACCTGGATCTCCGCGGGCGCGGTATACCCGGAATCATGTACCCCCGCGGCACGCTGGTGGATGCCCCTTACCAATACAACCCCGAAGCCCGGTCCGGCGACAGTTCGAATGGTGGCACCATGCATCCGAAAAACAGGAAAGTTTTACAGGGAGATATCGACCTGCTCCGGCTCGACCGTCTTGACCAGGAAAACAATATCGTGGGCGACTTCACCAGTATCTGGCATCCGGATCACAGCACCCTCCAGGCTTAAGCGATTCAGGCGCCGCACATTCAGGCTGCCGGACAAATAACGATACTACCGCCCGAGGATAACCCAATCCCTCTAACCCGGCGATCGATTATATTGCTTTTCTCTTTATTCATCCGCATCTGCGGTTTAACTAATCACCATGAAACAAAAATGGCTTGTGCTGACGGGTCTCCTGCTGGGTATCACGGCTTCGGCCCAACCCCGGTTACCCGAACATTATTTCTGGAAAAAACTGGACAATGGCCTTGAAGTGATCGTCATTGAAAACAGCAGGGTACCGCTGGCCACCATTGAGATCGCAGTAAAAAACGGCGCCTACACCGAAGGACCCGAATACAGTGGACTTTCGCACCTGTTTGAACACATGTTCTTCAAGGCAAATAAAGATTACCCCGACCAGGAAAAGTTTATCAACCGTACCGAGGAGCTGGGTATGATCTGGAATGGTACCACCAATGTGGAAAGGGTGAATTATTATTTTACATATGACCGGGACAGTCTTGATGCAGGCCTGAAATTCATGAATGCTGCCATCCGGTTCCCGATCTACCGTACGGAAGACATGCAGAAGGAACGGCCGGTAGTGGATGGGGAATTCCAGCGCGCAGAAAGCAGTCCCTATTTCCAGCTCTGGCTGGAAACACAGAAGAAGTCATGGGGTGATAACGTCACACGCAAGAATCCCATCGGCGACCATGATGTGATCAACAGCGCCACCCCGGAAAAGATGATGATCATCAAGGATAAATATTATTTCCCCAATAATTCTGTGCTGGTCATTGCAGGCGATGTAAAACATGAAGCAGCCTTTGAATCGGTCCGGTCCATTTTCGGCGACTGGAAAGCCAGTGATTTTGACCCGCACCAGAAGTTCCCCATCCCGGAATTCAAGCCACTGACCCAAAATGAATACTTCATCCGGGAATCATCCATCGCGCAGACCCCGTTTATCATGTACCAGTGGCATGGACCCGATACACGTAATGATTCAGCCAACACCATCGTTGCCGATGTATTCAACGGCATACTGTCGCAGAATTCCTCGGCCTGGTCGCAGGCACTGATCGACAAACGACTGGCTACCATGGCACAGGTCCAGTACACAACCAACAAATACGTGGGACCCATCACCGTAGTGGTAATGCCCAACCCAACAAAAATGAAGGAGTGTATCGCTGAAATTGACCGCCAGATTTCAATGATGGCAGACCCTGGTTATTTTACTGATGAACAGCTGAAGACTGCAAAACAGACAATCATCCGCAACCGGATCCGCCGCACAGAAAAGCCGTCTTCCCTCGCAAGTGATATTACCTACTGGTGGTGCAGTGCCAACCTGGATTTTTTCACCGACTATGTATCCAACACCCAGAAGGTGACCAGCCAGCAACTGGCTGACTATGCAAAAAAATACATGATCGGGAAACCACATGTAGCGGGCATTGTAATCAGCAAGGAAATGAATGAACAGCTGAAACCGGCTGAATACTTTAAAAACTAATTTATGAAACGGATAAGTTTATATATCATAACTGCCCTCCTGCTACCGGTTGCACTGCTTGCACAAATCAGTTCAGAGCCATATGAAATGATGGTGAATGGGGTGAAGGTAATTGTGAAACCAAGCGGGAATGAACTGGTGGTGATCCAGACCCTGGTGAAAGGCGGGGTGCAGAATTACCCTGCGGGAAAAGCGGGCATCGAAAGTATTGCCATGACTGCGCTGACAGAATGTGGT
This sequence comes from Chitinophagaceae bacterium, assembly GCA_004173355.1. GTDB lineage: Bacteria > Bacteroidota > Bacteroidia > Chitinophagales > Chitinophagaceae > JBEVJC01. Next base: position 38,484 of record SEAD01000013.1, read on the forward strand.
ACCGACACGGACAACAAAAACAGTTTCAAGGACAAACTGGATAAGGTGACTGCCCAGGTATATGGCTACACATCGATGGATTATGCCAGCTTCAACCTGAACTGTATCAAAGCCGACCTGGGGGAAGTGTGGCCACTCTATACCGCGGCCCTGCTCACACCAAAATTTGAGCCGAAGGAATTTGACCGGATCAAACAGGATGCAGTGAACGGCATCCGTGCCAATGAGTCGAGCCCGGATGCAGCTATTGACAAACTCTCAAAAGAAACCGCTTTCGCCGGTAAAAACTATGCGAAAGACCCCAACGGTACCGTGGCCATTATTGAAGGCCTCAAAGCATCGGAAGTAAAAAAATACTGGCAGTCGGTATTTAACAAAAACCGGATTGTAATCGTGGTGGTAGGTGATGTGGAAAAGGAAAAGATACGGGAAATGGTCAGTGCCCTCACGGCTAAACTTCCCGCCGGACCCGGATTCATTGCCAAAAAAGAAAAATACCTGCCCGCAGCTACCACATTCAAACCGGTGGCCCGCGAGAACGCCACCAACTATGTGCAGGGTGTGGCCGGTGCACCGCTACCGGGGTCACCTGACTACAATGCCTATAACCTAGCTATGCGGATTTTCTCCAACCGCCATTTCATTGAGATCCGGACCAAAAACGGGCTGTCGTACGCACCAGGTGCATGGTTCAGCCCGGGGAATACCCCATACGCAAACCTGTACGTCACCACCACCGATCCGGATAAATATATCGCGGTGGCGAGGGCGCTGATCGACAAGGTGAAAACGGAAGGGTTTACAGAATCGGAACTGAAAAATGAAAAAACCGGTTACCTCACCGGTATCCATTACCGTAACGAGACCAATGAAGCACAAGCTGCCTCGCTGGCAGCTAATGAAGTTATTTATGGTGACTGGAAACGGTCATTCCGGCTGAATGATGAAATCAAAAAAGTAACACTGGAGCAGATCAACGCGGCTTTCAAACGATACATGACCAATATTACCTGGGTATACCAGGGAGACGTGAAAAAAGTAACCCCGGTCTTGTTTACGCAGAAAGAAACCCCGCCAATCCCGGTGGAGAAAAAAGCATTCTGATAAATTCCTTACAAAGAAACGCTCCCGCACCGGAGCGTTTTTTTTATGCCGTCAGATGAACAGGATTTTATCTTCCGCTTGCGGTGTGGTGTGTTTTTATGCTGGGGTTCACGAGGCTGTACAAGTGGATCCGATCCTGCGGGTGCCTTACGGGTTGTGTTGCGACACCAGGTTTTCCAGTGCGGCATCAATGGAGGGATACAGGAAATTGAACCCGGCAATATGCAGTTTATCACAACTGACTGTAGAGCTCTTGAGCACTTCAGTGCTCATTTCTCCCATCGCAAGTCGCAAGGCAAATGATGGCACATGGATCGGGATAAAACTGTTTTTCCTTTCCAGTTTTGCCAGCTTCAGCACCAGCTCCTTGTTTGATACGGGTTTTGGTGCCACGGCATTGAACACGCCGGTTACGGATGGGTCGCTGACAGCGTTGATGTATAAACGGACCATATCCCCGATATGGATCCAGCTGATAACCTGCCTGCCTGAGCCGAGGATGGTAGCCAGCCCGAACCGGAGTGGTTTCGCAAATTCCCTGAGCGCACCTCCTTCATTGGCAAGGACAATACCCGTGCGGAATTTTACCACACGGATGGCAGTGCCATGCAGGCCATCGAGACCATCGAGGCTTTTCTCCCAGGCAACGCAGGTCTTGCCAAGGAAATCATCCGAGGCCGGATCATCTTCCGTGAATGGACGCGGGTTGGGGATGACCGGATCCGCACCATAGTACCCAATGGCCGAAGAACTGACCAGCGCTTTCACCTTGTTGGGATGTGTGGTGAGCGTTTTGACCAGCAGTTTGCCGCTTTCAACCCGACTGTCAAGGATCTCCTGTTTCCGTTTTTTTGACCAGCGTTTTTCAGCCACGCCCGCCCCGGCAAGATGGATAATGTAATCTGCTTCCAGTACTGCCTCAAGGTCAATCTCCCCTTTTGCGGGGTCCCACGCGGCATAGCGGAGACCTGCCTGCAACGATGTTTTGGTTCCCCTCGTCAGGATGATAAGCTGATGGCCGGATGCCAGCAGTTCTTTCGAAAGTGCAGCACCGATAAGACCAGTACCGCCGGTGATCAGGATGGTTGACATATCCGATTTTTTGGTAAACAAACTTAACGATGCCTGCGCTGTTTTCAACACCCAAGTCATTAACTTTATGTGATCCGACAACAACAAATAACAATTATGAAATTTTTGCCTGCCGTTCTCGCGCTTGGTATCGTTTCCGGCGCCGTTGCACAAAAACCTGCTGACACCGAAGTCTGGGAACCTAAACCTGCCGTGATCACAAATACTACAGCGACAACAAGCGTGCCCCCTTCCGATGCCATTGTATTATTTGATGGAAAGAACCTCGATCAGTGGGAGTCAGTCAATGAACCCGGTAAGGCAGCGGGATGGACTGTTGCAAAAAACGTTTTTACCGTAAAAAAAGGCACGGGGAATATCCAGACAAAAAAAGCCTTCACAGATTACCAGCTGCATATTGAGTGGCAGGTGCCGGCAAATATCCATGGCGAAGGCCAGGGTCGGGGCAACAGCGGGTTATTCCTCGCATCCACCGGCAAAGGTGATGATGGTTACGAGTTACAGATTATGGATGGCTGGGAAAATGCGACCTATGTGAACGGGCAGGCCGCCAGTGTATACAAACAGACAGCACCACTCGTGAACGCATCAAAAAAGCCGGGTGAGTGGCAGAGTTATGATGTGACCTGGACCGCACCTGTATTCAACACCGATGGCACGCTGAAAAGTCCTGCGTACGTGACTGTGCTGCATAATGGCGTGATGGTGCAGAATCATACCGAACTCAAGGGCAAGACAGTATACATCGGGAAACCCGAATACAACCAACATGGCGCATCACCCATCAAACTGCAGGACCACGGTGATCCAAGCGAACCCCTTAGCTTCCGCAATATCTGGATACGTGAAATGAAATAATCACCGTCACCCAAATAACTGAAATTCGTTTACCGGCTGCTGCCTGGCATTAGATTGCCACAGCAGCCGGTTTTGTTTCCGGACCCGCGTTACAATCACCGGTACTGCCGTGATGGTGCTGACCAATATTCCTGCTGATAGTATTGCAGGTGCCGTGCGGGAAATATCCCGTTTGTTGTTTGCCCGGCGGGTGGCGCAGACCGCGAATTAATAATCCCTTGTCTCGAGTGTGTACTTACCCCCTATTCTCCGGTGGGAATAAAACCTGGATTTCAGGTAATATCCGATAGCGATGGAACCCGCTGCCACTGCGAGATGTGGAAGATTGCCCCTTCGGAATGGCGGATCACCATCAATGAGGCTATTGGTAATATTCAATCCCCCGTATGTAACGCCTGCCAGCCGGAAAAGGAAGCCATTCCGTAGCCAGGCGAACTTCTCATGGCCGTATATGATCTTTACATATCCTCCCTTGTTAACGGCCATCTCGCGTTTGGAAGGCAGTGCGTGGATATCGGCGTAGGCATAACGGTAGCCGCTGAATCGTTGTGTATCGATACCAAAGATTGTATAATAAAGTGCTTCCCGAACAAACGAAAAGGAATCCACTCCCAGACCCGCCAGTAACCCACTGCTCCATACTCCATCCCGTGTCTGGAACACAATCCGCGAATCTGCCCAGTACACCTGGTCCAGTCTTCCCTTCTTTTTGACCACCATACTCTTGACCTGTCCCGCGGCGCCGCCGCAAATCAACAAACAAAAAAGCAGAGGGATTATTTTTAATGGCATGCCGAAAGGTAAAACCGTCGCCGTAAAAAAAATGTTAAACGACGAGGTAAAGGATATAGTACAGGCGGGGCCAGGATCGCCATAGCCTTGTCGGGCAAGGGCTAGGGGACAGTGGCAGGATTGCAGATGGCGGGGGCCTTTGGCCGGCACAGCGTGGCGAACTGGCCCCGGCTGTACGGTCGGGGAAATGAAGCGTACGCAGGGGGTTGACGGGAAGCAGGTCCGGCTGGCAGGTCATAAAAAAAACCCCGATGTAAAAAACACCAGGGTTACAACTAAAAACACTAAGATTTAAAAAGTCTTCATCGGAACAAAACAAGTATACCGGCGCGGGGCCGGTATAAATATCAATCAGGCTTTTTGCCTTCAAGGAATGTGTTGATCGTACTGATCTGCGTTTTATTATTCTTGTCAGTCTTCACCTCGTAGCTACTGTAAAAGTTTTCCACGCTGGAAGCACTGTTGTATAATTCCATGTTGCGGCGGATATATGCCGGCACGTTTTCAAACTCATTATTCGGATCATTTCCGTTGACGTTGAATGACAAGTTGCGCAGCTTGTGCAGTCTGTCGGACGCCCTACGTTTCTGGTCCTCAGCTTCGTCCTGCATCGCAGGATCCTCAGCAATCGAACTCAAAGGTGGTTGAGCCTGATGGGCCAACGGCTTATCCGCCGCAGGAATGTCATCCTTCTCTACCAGTTGCATCTGCATGTCCGAGGGTTCGTCCTCTTTTGCGGCAACAGTTGGTGGAGGGACCGGCTTTTCTACAGAAGAAGGGGCAGGAACCGATGGTTCCGCTTTCGCTTCCGCGTAGATATTGGATGGTCTGGCCAGGTAACCTCCCGATGCTGCAGGCAAAGGAATATTACTATCCTGAATAGTCTGTTGGAAATAAAGAGGGGTACTTATTCCTGATCCGTGCACGGGATCCGGCTGTTGATTTACAAAGGAAGGTTGTTGATGGAGTGAATTTACGGTAACGGGATTATCCGGCGTAATGAAGTTGTTCACGGTAGATGTACGCACCGCATCATCCGTAGTTTTCCCAGGGGTTTTTACCTGAGCGTCCACACACTCCTGTGTATCAAGCGTAAGCCGGATGGCTTCCTCTTCCCTTGCCGGGAATAATTCGGGTGCGGTTGCCACCGGTGCTACAGCCGCCTGTGCATCTACCAGCTTCGGCGCCATCGGATCAGCCACCAGCACTGGTTGTGGTTTTGGTTGTGGTTTCACAACAGGTTGCCCAAGCACCATCATGATTTTTTCTTCCTTCTTTGGTGCTTCTTTTGGCAGCACAGGTTTGGCAAACATCTCTTTATGTTCGAATCCTGTTGCAATGAGTGTGATACCAATTTTATCACCAAGTGAGTTATCATAACCGAGACCAAGGATCACATCTGTGCCCTCACCTGCCTGTGTCAGCAATTGTGCCTGGATCACTTCCACTTCGTCCATGGTAAACTCATGTTCACCTTCGGCTGAATTGATATTGATCAGGATCCATTTCGCGCCGCGGATTTCATTGTCATTCAGCAATGGTGAATTGAGTGCCTGCTCGATAGCCATATGCGCACGTCCTTCGCCAGCCACTGCCGAACTTCCGAGGATTGCCACGCCGCCATTTTTCATAACGGTGCACACATCCGCAAAGTCAACGTTGATCTGGCCTGTGCTGTTGATTACATCGGTAATACATTTTGCAGCAGTGGCGAGTACATTATCTGCCCGTTCAAATGCTTCACGCATTTTGAGGTTTCCAAACTGGTGACGCAGTTTATCGTTGCTGATCACCAGCAGTGTGTCCACATAACCCTTGAGTGTTTTGATCCCTTCCTCGGCCTGGATCTGGCGTTTCTTCCCTTCGTAGGAAAACGGCATCGTTACGATACCCACTGTCAGGATACCGAGGTCCTTACAAACCTTCGCGATGATCGGGGCACCACCGGTACCGGTGCCACCACCCATTCCGGCAGTGATAAACGCCATCTTTGTATTTACTTCAAGGATGCCTTTCAGTTCCTCCAGCGATTCTTCGGTTGCCTGGCGACCGATTTCCGGATTTGCACCCGCCCCGAGTCCCTGCGTGAGGTGTGGTCCCAGCTGCACCCGGTTAGGGATACCGCTGTTTGCCAGTGCCTGCGCATCGGTATTACAGATAATAAAATTTACCCCATCAATGTTCTGGCTGAACATGTGGTTAACCGCGTTGCCCCCGCCCCCGCCGACACCGATCACTTTAATGATGGATGACTTTTCTTTTGGCAAATCAAAATGTATCATAATCTTGAATTTTCTTGCCCTTTCACATCAAGGCCTGGTTGTTAATCCGTCGCACCCCGCGCAAACTGGCTATTGAATAATAGGAGATGGTGATGACCGCCCGGATCATCACCACCGATTTTTTACTTGTTAAACGGCTTGTCTTCTTCCTCTTTGAAAAGATCGATGATGCCGTCCTTGAACTTACCCCAGAAATTATTGAGGCTTTTCCGGTTCTGCCTTTCCTTTCTTGAGAGCTCTTCCACCACTACTTCATCTTCTTCTTTCACCACATCCGTGTCCACACGTTTAAGCGCCTGCGGTACTTCCACTTTTTTGTACTCGTGCTCAAACTTCTTGCGGTTGTGTTCATAATCATCGTATCCTTTCAGGATAAGACCGATACAGGTGGAATAGGTCGGCTTCGCCAGTTCCTCGATATGCCCGGCCGCAAGGTGTTCATTCGGGAAACCGATCCTCGCCGGCAGTCCGGTAGTGTATTCAGTCAGCTGGATCAGGTGTTTCAGCTGTGACCCGCCACCGGTAAGTACCACACCGCCGTTGAGACATTTACTGTCGAGACCTACCTGCTTCAGGTGGTAGGTCACAAAATCCATGATCTCCATCATCCTCGCCTGGATAATATTCGCCAGGTTCTTTACACTGATCTCTTTTGCCGGCATACCGCGCATTCCCGGAATGGTAATAAATGCATTTGCTTTCGCTTCATTAGCAAGTGCACTGCCAAACTGTACCTTCATCTGCTCAGCCTGCGTTTTTAACACGCCAAGTCCGGTTTTGATATCATTGGTGATGTTCTCACCCGCAAACGGGATCACCGCGGTATGTTTCAGGATACCTTCATAAAACACGGCAAGGTCAGTTGTGCCGCCACCTATATCAACGATGGCCACACCTGCTTCCAGGTCTTCCTGCGCCATTACCGCGGCAGAAGATGCCAGTGGCTGCAGCACGAGATCCTTGGTCAGCAGTCCGGATTTTTTTACCGACCTGTTGATATTGTTGATTGCATTTTTATCACCTGTGATGATGTGGAAATTCGCACCCACTTTCACCCCGGCATATCCGATAGGGTTGGAGATATTCTGGAAATTATCTACCGTAAACTCCTGTGGGATCACATCGATGATCTGGTCGCCGGCAGGGATATAGGTTTTGTACTGGTCGGTGATCAGCTGGTCGATCTCCCGCTGTGAAATTTCGTCATCTGTGCTTTGCCGCACGATATCCCCGCGTGTCTGCAGGCTTTTGATGTGATGGCCGGCAATACCCACATACACCTCGTTGATATCGAGATTGGGATTGGAGGCAAAACAATTTTCCAGTGCAGTGCTGATCGCCTTGATGGTTTCGTCGATATTCAGGACCTGGCCGTGCTTGACACCATTGGAGTTGGCTTTGCCAAATCCAAGGATTTCAAGTTTGCCATACTCGTTCTTGCGTCCCGCAATGACCGCGATCTTGGTAGTACCAATGTCGAGCCCGACGATTATGGGTTGTTCAATGTTCATATTTGTGTTTTTAGTTGTTGTTGTTGTTTTATAGTTTGGCCGGCTTGGGTTTATAATCCCGTTTCGTACCGACCACCTGTCCGTTGTACCGCACATCAATCTGCCGGTAATGGTCAAAGCCGGTTTTTGTCAGCACCTGCTGGTAAAACAGGTAAATGCGGTCAAACTTCTGCTGCAATCCCTCACTGTCCCCGAGCCTGACCACATGATCCCCCACCAGCGGCACCATCTCCATCTGCCAGCCCGCAGCCCCTTCGCTGACCAGCGCCACCTGTGTGACCTGCGAGTTCCAGAAAGGATCGGCGGTGATAAACACCGCGGTCTCCCTGATATCATTGAGCAACACACTGTCGGAATCCGTGAGGCGTTTTTTATCGGGGAAGCCGGTAAATACAGGGAGCCTTGTGCTCACCTTATCCGACAACTGCATCATCCTGTTTGCGTCATCCACATAAAATGACCGGCCACCTGCTGTAAACACCCTTGCCACCGGAACCCTTTCCTTTACCGTCACCTTCAATACATCCCTGTTGTCAAAATAAACCTGCGCATCCTTTACCCACTGGTTCTGTTCCAGCAACTGTTCCAACTGCCCCAGGTTGATCCGGGCCTTTGACTGTCCCTTGATGTTGCCGCGTGCAGCGGCTTTCATCAGTTTCAGGATTTCGGCCCTGTCAAGGAAGAGGTCTGTCCCTTTGTCCGCGGAAACGGTGATTTCATAATCCCTGCAGGTTTCATTTTTTTGTTTCCCCATGGCAGCAATCAGCAGGGTGAGCATACCACCCCCGATCGCTACCCAGAGCGACACCAGCATGATTTTACGTATGGTTCCTTTTTTGTTCACTTATTTCAGAGGTTCACTTCTTCCAGCTTTTTTTTGATCACCGGCACCAGCGTATCGATATCGCCTGCGCCAGCCGTAATAAACAGGGAGCCGTATTCGCGGCCGGCGTGTTTTACATACTCATCATCCATCCAGCGCAGGAACTGATCGCGATCCATCAGCCTTACTTCCGCCCGATCCATCTTCGAAGCAATCAGCTGGCTGGTTACCCCTTCAACCGGCAATTCCCTCGCACCGTACACCGGCAGGAGAATCACTTCATCGGCAAGGTCAAGAGCGGCAGCAAAGCCGGCAGCAAAATCCTTTGTCCGGCTGAACAGGTGCGGCTGGAAAAGGATCGTGCATTTTTTATCATTGAACAATGCCCGCGCTCCCTTCAGCAATGCCCTCAGTTCCTCGGGATGATGGGCATAGTCGTCGATATAAACAATGTTCTGCGTGCGTACATGGTATTCGAACCGGCGTTTTACTCCGCGGAAAGACTTTACTGCCTGACGGATTTTATCCGAATCGATTTTTAAAGAGCTGGCGGCAGCAATCGCTGCCAGGGCGTTCTCCACATTGTGCATCCCGCCCATGTTCAATTCCACCTGTTCAATCGTGGTATACGGCAGTTTTACGTCAAACACATATCCGCCATTCACCATTTTCAGGTTCTCCGCGCAGATATCGGCATTATCATTCTGCAGGCTGTAGGTCATCGTATGGTCCGCGACCAGTTCCTTTCCGCGATGCAGTCCGAAATGTTTAATCAGCAGTCCGCCGGGTTTTACCTTTTTACTGAAATCGATAAATGCCTGTTCCACATCTTCAGCCGTACCATAGATATCGAGGTGGTCGGCATCCATGGCCGTCACAATGGCTACATCCGGACTCAGTTTCAGGAAACTCCTGTCATATTCATCCGCTTCAATCACACAAACATTTTTCGGGTCGCTCCAGAAATTGGTGCCGTAGTTCACCGAAATTCCACCAAGGAACGCGTTACATCCAAAACCTGTGTCGCGCAGCAGGTGCGCCAGCATGGTACTGATGGTTGTTTTCCCATGTGTACCTGCCACGCAGAGATTGAATGATCCTGCGGAAATGATCTGCAGCACATCACTGCGTTTCACCACCTTCTGCCCGTTCTCCCGGTACCATGCCAGTTCGAGGTGCTGTTCCGGGATAGCCGGTGTGTACACCACGAGATCAGGTTTTGCCGGTGCCAGGTCGGTGCGCTCTTCATAATGCACCGGCATGCCGGCTGCTTCCAGTTCGCGTGTGAGAGCGGTGGGCGTTTTGTCATAACCACTCACTTTCACCCCGTGTGCATGGAAATAACGCGCAACCGCACTCATTCCGATGCCTCCGATGCCAATGAAGTAGACCTCTCTGATCGTTTTTAATCCCTGTAAGGGAGTGTTCATAAGGACAGTATCGGGTCTTCCGTTCATATGGCTGTCTGTTTCAGGATCTCCCGGGCAATAACCATATCCGCATCGGGTACAGCCAGCTTTGCGAGATTGTTTTTCATGTGCACCTGCCGGTCTGCGTCACCGGCCAGTTCGATCAGCATAGGCACCATCCGGTCCATGGCTTCACTGTCTTTTACCATCCATGCGGCCTCGCGGTATACCAGCTGTTTGGCGTTCACTGTCTGGTGGTCTTCCGCTGCAAACGGGTAGGGTACGAACAAAACGGGCTTTTTCACAACGCACAGTTCCGCCACAGTCATGGCGCCGGAACGTGCTACAACAATATCTGCAGCGGCATACGCATATTCCATCTGGGTAATAAAATCATTGATCCATACATCGGACTTCCCGGCCACACGTTGTTCCGCTTTTGCGGCATATGGTTTACCGGTCTGCCAGATCAGCTGTAAACCGGCGGCGAGGAGATCATCCAGGTGTTTGTCAACCGCCTCATTGATGGTCTTTGCCCCGAGACTGCCACCTACCACCAGTACCGTTTTGCGCTCACGTCCAAGTGAAAACAGGTCGAGACCCTGTTCCCGCGTAACCGTGGAGTCCACTATCGTGGTGCGTACCGGGTTACCGGTCACCATGATTTTTGCCGGGGGGAAAAACTTTTCCATACCGTCGGATCCGGTGAACACACGGGTAGCCTTTTTCCCCAGCATCATATTACTCTTGCCGGCAAATGAATTGGATTCATGGATAAATGTGGGAATGCCCTTCGACTGCGCATAACGCAGCACCGGGAAACTCGAATATCCACCTACACCAATCACGGCAACAGGGGTAAACCGTTTAAAAATTGCCCGCACCTGGAAAAAACTTTTTACCAGTTTCGCGGGCAGTCCAATATTTTTTATCAAAGAGCTCCGGTTGAACCCGGCAATACTTAATCCTTCAATGGCATAACCGGCCTGCGGCACCTTCTCCATCTCCATCTTTCCCTTTGCACCGACAAACAGGATTTCAACCTGCGGGTCGATCTTCCGGAGTGCATTGGCAATTGCGATAGCCGGGAAAATATGTCCCCCGGTACCACCACCCGCAATGATTATCTTTTTTGTTGTGCCCAATTCCAGTTTGTTTATGGCAGTGTTTACACTGCCGGTACCAGTTCCGCTTCCTCTTCCGCTTTTGCTGCCAGCCTGCCTTCTGTTTTTTCCACATTCCTCGCCACGCTCAGGATAATCCCGATAGCGAGACAGGTAAAAATGAAACTCGATCCGCCCATGCTCACCAGTGGCAATGTCACACCGGTCACCGGAAACAGGTTTACTGTAACCGCCATATTCGCAATCGCCTGGATAGCGAGTGTGAAACTCAGTCCGAGTGCGAGGAACGCCCCGAAAGCAAAAGGGCATCGTTTAAAAATCCGGATGCACCTGTACAGGAACACCAGGTAAATAAAAACGATAAACATCCCTCCCATAAATCCGTACTCCTCTATAATGATCGCGAAAATGAAATCGTTATATGCCTGTGGCAGGTAATCGCGGGTTTCGCTGCGACCCGGACCAACACCGAAAATGCCCCCTTTCGAGATGGCGATCTTTGCCTGGTTGACCTGGTACATTTCATCATTATCAGCATCCTTGCCGCCGTACATAAAATTTTCCACGCGACCGACCCAGGTTTTTACCCGTACCCAAACTCCTGATGGTGATCCGGCGGTGACGGTGGTTTTGACCGGTTCGGCATCCGGGTCGCTGGATTTATGCTGTGCGATGGCAGCGATGATCAGCAGAGCAATCGGTATGGCGGCGATACCCACCACCAGCAGGAGGTGTTTCATACTTGCCCTTCCGATAAACATCAGCAGCAGGCAACTCGCTCCCAGCAGTAATGCAGTGGAGAGGTTGGCTGGCGCAATCAGCATACAGGTGATCCCTACCGGCAGGATAACGGGCAGGAACCCTTTTTTAAAACTTTTGATCACGTCCTGCTTCCGGCTCAGCAATCTCGCGAGATACATAAACAGTGCGAGTTTTGCGAGATCGGAAGTCTGCATGGTCATATTGATCAGCGGCAGCCTGATCCAGCGGCTCCCCTCGTTCATCTTTACACCAAACAGGAGCGTGTAAAGCAGCAGGGGTATCGTCAGCAGGAACAGGATAGTTGCCACCCGCGAGTACACATTATAATGGACCAGGTGTGCGAAATAAATCACCATGATCCCGATCAGGATAAAGGCTACCTGTTTGAACAGATACACTTCCGTGTTGCCTTTGTAATTCTTGTAAGCGAGCGAACCGGTGGCACTGTAAACGGCGAGCAGTGACACAAGGGCGAGCAGCACCACCAGGGCCCAGATGACTTTGTCGCCACTGGTCTTGCTGATTAAGTTGCGCGTATTGAAATTGCGCAGCTCGTTAAACCTTATGTCTTTCATCAGTTCCATCCTTTCCATTTAGTCGTTCATTCCTGCATGCCGGCCGGATGATCAGTCCCAGCCCACGGTATATCCCGCTCCCCGGAGGGATCGTCTCAGAGGTCGCGTACTGCTGCCTTGAACTGGTTACCGCGATCCTCATAATTCTTGAAGAGGTCGAAGCTTGCACAGGCAGGGCTCAGCAATACTACATCCCCCTTCGTTGCAAAATGAAAGGCAGCCTGTACGCAATCGACCGCGCTGCCTGTATCTACAATCGTATTAACGGTTTCGCCAAAAGCTTCATGGATCTTCTTATTATCCGTACCCAGGCATATAATAGCTTTTACTTTTTCCTTCACCAGTTCGCTGATCAGCGAATAGTCATTCCCTTTATCCACGCCGCCAAGAACCAGCACAACGGTTTTGGTCATGCTTTCGAGTGCATACCAGGTAGAGTTGACGTTGGTGGCCTTGCTGTCGTTGATGAATTCGACCCCGCGGATGGTTGCTACCGGCTCCATACGGTGTTCGAGACTCTGGAAATCCTGTACTGCCTCGCGGATTTTTTCTTTCCGGATGTCCATCGTCGATCCCGCCACACATGCTGCCATAGTGTTGTACTGGTTGTGTTTGCCCTTGAGTGCAAAGTCGTACACACTCATGCTGGTAAAGTCTTCCCCTGTCCTTACGTACATGTCCCCGTCCTTGATGAATGCGCCTTTGTTTACTTCTGTTTTCATGCTTATTGGCAGTTGGTTTGCGAAAATTTCAAATTGATCCAGGTATTCCATTGTTATTTCGTCGTCCGCATTGTAAATGAACTGGTCGGTTTCCCGCTGGTTCATGATGATCCGGAACTTGCTTTTTATATAATTTTCAAACTTGTACTCGTAACGGTCCAGGTGATCTTCGGTGATATTGGTCAGTATTGCTATATCAGGCCTGAACTTCACTATATCATCCAGCTGGAAACTGCTGATCTCGATCACATACCATTCCTTCGGGTCAACGGCCACCTGCCTGGCAAATGAAAAACCGATATTCCCCACCATCGCGGAATCCAGTCCGCCCTTTTCACAGATATGGTACATCAGTGCGGTGGTGGTGGTTTTTCCGTTGCTCCCCGTGATGGCCACAATCCGGCTTTCCCCTTTGAACCGGTAGGCCAGTTCTATTTCACTGATCACCGGGATCCCTTTCGCACGGATCTTTTTCACCAGTTCATTTTTTTCCGGGATACCGGGGCTCTTCATCACTTCTTCTGCGTTGAGGATCCTGTCTTCACTGACAGTACCCTCTTCAAATTCGATCCCTGCATGCTGCAGTTCGTTACGGTACAACTCTTTCAAAGACCCGGCATCGGAAACAAACACATCATAGCCCTGCTGCTTCGCAAGAAGCGCTGCGCCAACACCGCTTTCACCGGCTCCAAGTATGACGATTCGTTTACCCATGTTTAAATGCAGGCACGGAAAAAAAGGTTCTTCACAAGCATAGGTGGTATTGCACAACAATTATTTCGGCCGGCTTCACACCGGGAATACTATAATCCAGTCTGCTGGATTTTTCGGAGGTATTGGATAGGTCGTATATCAACCGGTCTTTACCGGATCTTGAGCGTTGCGATACTGAACAGGACACAGAGTATAGTGAGGATCCAGAACCGTGTTACAATCTTCGACTCATGGTATCCCTTCTTCTGGTAGTGATGGTGCAGCGGACTCATCAGGAAAATCCGTTTACCCACACCCGTTTTCTTTTTTGTGTATTTGAAATAACTCACCTGCATCATCACACTTACCAGTTCCACCAGGAACACCCCGCAGAATATGGGAATCAGCAGCTCCTTGTGTACGATGATCGCAATCGAGGCGATCACGCCACCAAGCGTAAGGCTGCCCGTATCCCCCATGAACACCTGTGCGGGATAAGAGTTATACCAGAGGAACCCAACGCAGGCCCCGATCATTGCCGCGATGTAAATCGACAGTTCGCCAAGGTTCGGGATATACATGATGTTCAGGTAATCCGCGAACAGGAAGTTACCACTGGCATACGCGAAGATCCCGAGGCAGACCCCGATCAGGGCGGATGTACCCGTTGCCAGGCCGTCGATCCCGTCCGTTATATTGGCGCCGTTGGATACGGCAGTAATAATAAAAATCACGACAAGGATATAGAGGATCCAGCTGTATTCACGCACTGCTGCCGGTAAAAAAGCGGAATAGTTAAACTCATGCCCCTTCACAAACGGGATCGTAGTGATGGGGTCCTTTGATTCAACAAAATTCTTTTCGATTCCATCTACCACCCTTGTATGTATAGAAGTGTCGGAGGGATTTGGTTTACCCGAGTATTCCCTCCAGATTTTGACGTCACTGTTGAAATAAAGTACAGAGCCAACCAGGATACCAAGACCTACCTGGCCAAACACCTTGAACCAGCCGGCAAGGCCATCTTTATCACCTTTCACATAGGCCACTCCCTGTTGCTGGGCAATCTTTTTTGCGCGGAGCTTGAGGTAGTCATCCACAAATCCGATGGTGCCGAGCCAGACGGTGGCGATCAGCATCAGCCAGATGTATACGGTTTCCACCCGCGCCAGCAATAATGTGGGTGCAATGATCCCGAGTATGATGATGATCCCGCCCATGGTGGGGGTCCCTTTTTTCTGCTGCTCGCCTGCGAGACCGAGGTCGCGGACCGTCTCGCCCCCGAGGCGTCGCGACAGCATCCGGATCAGCCGTTTACCGAAGATCAGGGTGATCACCAGCGAAAGCAGCAGCGCAAGTAATGCGCGGAAGGAAATGAACCGGAACAGTTCACTACCCGGGAATTTGAATCCCTGCTCTTTCAGCCATTCGAATAAATGATACAACATCTGTCTTCTCCGTTTATAAGTCCCTTAATTGAAACCTGCTTATTTATCCAGCAACCCGAACATGTCCTGCACTATCTCCTTGTCATCAAAATGGGATTTCACTCCCTTTATATCCTGGTACTTTTCGTGGCCCTTGCCTGCGATCAGTATGATATCATCTTTCCCTGCGAGACTGATCGCGGTTTTGATAGCTTCCCTGCGATCCACAATCGATATGTATTTCCGTCTTGCCGCTGCGGGTAATCCTTCTTCCATATCCCTGATAATCTGCGCCGGGTCTTCACTCCGTGGATTATCACTTGTAAAAATCACCCGGTCGCTGTGCTCACACGCTACATCTGCCATCACCGGGCGTTTCGTCTTGTCCCTGTCGCCCCCGCACCCTACAACCGTGATCACCTGTTCAAACCCTTTTTTCAGTTTCTGTATCGTGGTAAGCACATTCAGCAGGGCATCCGGCGTATGCGCATAATCCACGATCGCGATCACCCGTTCCTTAGGCGACACGCTGTAATCAAACCTTCCCTCGGCACCGGTGAGCATACTCAGGCAGCGTAACACTTCCTGTTTATCTTCCCCCAGGCAGGTCGCCGCACCATATACTACCAGCAGGTTGTAGGCATTGAACTCACCGATCATCCGGAAGTGTACTTCCTGGTCGTTGATACTCATCACCAGTCCGCCGAGTGAATTCTCCACGATCTTCCCCTTAAAATCAGCCAGCGTGCGCAGGCTGTACAGGTGGCGTTTCGCGTGTGTATTCTGCAGCATTACCGTCCCCCTTTTATCATCGGCATTGCTGATGGCAAACGCGGAAGAAGGCAATGAATCAAAGAACATTTTTTTGACGCGGATGTATTCATCAAACGTCTTATGGTAATCGAGGTGGTCGTGGGTGATATTGGTAAACAATCCCCCTGCAAACGACAACCCGGCTATCCTACCCTGGCGCACTGCGTGCGAACTCACTTCCATGAAAACGAACCCACAGCCTTCGTCCAGCATCCGGCGCAGCAGCTGGTTGAGGCTGACCGCATCGGGAGTAGTGTGTGTCGCTTCGATGATGTCATCCCCGATCCTGTTTTCCACTGTGCTCAGCAAACCACATTTATGGCCGAGGGCGCCAAAGAGCTTGAAGAGCAGGGTGGCTACCGTGGTCTTTCCGTTTGTACCCGTTACCCCCACTAGTTTCAGTGATTCGGAAGGCTGGCCATAAAAATTATGGGCCATTATCCCTGCCGCATGTGCACTGTGTTCCACCTGCACATACACCACATTGCTGTTGGTGCCCGATTCGTTTTCACCCACTATTGCTACAGCACCATTACTGATCGCGGTTTCTATGAATGCGTGCCCGTCGGCGGCAGCACCCCTGACGGCTACGAAGAGCGAACCCTTCGTGACCCTGCGCGAGTCTATCTGGATGTCAATGATCTCTGTTTCAGTGCTTCCGTTCACTGACCGTATAGGCACCTTATATAGTATATCCCTTAATAACACGGCCTTCCGTTTTGTTTTATCAGATCAGTTCCAGCACCACCGCGGTTCCCTTCTGCAGGGTTGTACCTGGCGGCAGGCTCTGGCTTTTTACTTTCCCTTTTCCGCTTACTGATACTTTCACTCCCATTCTCTCCAGGAGGAAAAGTGCATCGCGCAAGCCCATTCCCTTCAGGTCCGGCATTGTCTTCTTCTGTTGCTGGCGGTCGCGCATCACCGGGTTGTTGTCATTCCTGGCGTACATGACCGATGACCAGTCACCCGCAGCCGAATCATTATATTTTATAGCCAGGCGGCTGTACACATTCTTCAGGTCGTCGGTCTTTCCGGCGTAGACATAATTGCTGCTATCCTTTGCAGCGGCGAAGAGCGCCGGTTTCCTGTCGGGCACATACATCGCGTAGAGCTTGGTAGCAACCTCGCGAAACACGGGACCAGCAAGTGTTCCACCGTAGTGGATTGCCGCATGCGGTTTCGAACGGATAACCACGATGCAGGTATACTGCGGATCATTTGCGGGGAAATAACCAACAAACGATGCCTGGTAAACCCCGTGTACGTATTTCGTATCCCCATCTGCCACGTGTGCCGTACCGGTCTTTCCTGCCAGCGGGAACGGCATGTCCTTGAACGCATATTTCCCGGTGCCTTCCGTGATCACGGCTTCCATGCTCGACTGTGCGGCGCTGATGATCTCCGGACTGGCGATTGATTCTTCCATCACAGTCGGACCAAATTCCTGTTCCACCAATCCATCCTGCCGGATACTGTTGACCAGGTAAGGCTTCATCATTTTACCGTTATTGGCCACTGCATTGTAGAGGGTCAGGGTCTGAAGCGGACTCACCTGTACCGCATACCCGAAGCTCATTGTGATCATGTTCATCACTCCGCCGCTGTTGCGCGCAAGTGGTGCAACCCGCGGGTTGGGGATATTGCTGAGGTCAACCGGCGATTTCACATCCATATGGTACTTGTGCAGGTAGTTCCTGAACTCCACCGGGTTCTGTGCAAATGCCTTGTTGGCCAGCCAGCCCATACCGACATTCGAACTGTGGGCGAAAACTTCCTTTACGGTCAGTGTTTCCTTTGGCGAGCGTTCCGCATCATTGATACTCCGCGGACCCACTACTTTATGGCCTTCGCTGCCCACATTCACCAGGTCAGTCAGTCTGGATGAACCCTTGTCCAGCACTGCCAGCAGTGTCACCAGTTTGATGGTTGATCCGGGTTCGGTAACACGCAGTGCGTAGTTATCATCTTCCCAGTAAGATCCATCCGGCCGGCGGCCCAGGTTGGCAATGGCTTTCAGTTTGCCGGTTTTTGTTTCCATCACCATGCAGGTGCCGTACTCCGATTCCGTGGCTTCCATTTGTTTTAAAAGAGCTGTTTCGGCGATGTCCTGGATATTTACATCCAGTGTTGTATACACATCCTTGCCATTTTCCGGTTCGGTTTCGAAACCCTCAAGAGGTATCGGTCCTGCCGAAGTGTATCGCACCAGCCGCTGTCCTTTCATACCGGTCAGCAGGCTGTCGTAACTTTTTTCCAGACCAACATTCTGTTTTTTCATTTTCCCGTTGCTGGCAATGTGTTCCCTCGACAATCCGATGGTCCTGTTGGCCAGCAATCCGAATGGTGATAAACGGATGCTGCTTTCTTCCACAATCACCCCGCTTTTGTTGCGACCCAGGCGGACCAGGGGAAACTGGCGGAATGATTTATACTGGTCAAACGAAATCTTTTTCTTCAGTGCGTAGTACCGGCTTTTTTTCCGGTAACCTTCCCGCAGTTCGGCCTTGTATTTCGCTGCTGTCTTGTCTTTGAAGAACCCGGCCATCACGATTGAAAACGAGTCGATGTTTGCTTCAAAAACTTTCCCCTGTTTTTCCCGGAGTCCGTCTGCCTGGAAATCCAGGTAGATGTCAAACTGCGGCAGTGATGTACTCAGCATTTGGCCGTCTTCGCTGTAAATCGTACCACGGTCGGCATCCAGTTCAACAATCCGCTGGTGCATGCTGTCGCTCATGCTCCGCCAGTGGTCTCCCTGCACACGCTGGATATAAAACGCTTTCCCAAGGATTAAAACGCAGACCACCGCGATGCCGATGAAGCTCACATAGACCCTCCATAATATGTCGCGTTTTGTATCCAATTGACGGGCTCGTTCTTATATTATATGATAATCGCCCCCGTCCAGGGGCGATCATTCAATTTTTTTCTTCTTTCTGGTTTTCGAGGATCACCGGCGCCTGTGCCAGTTCCTTCAGGCCCATCGGCTCCACGGCTTTCACCAGTTCACTTTGTTTGCTGCGGAACATGACCTCACTTTTTACGGTTTTGAATTCATGCTGCAGCTCTTTCAACTCCCTTGCGGTTCGGCTGATACTACGGATGGTTTTGTCTGCCAGGTGGCCGTTGTAGATATAAACGACCGCCAGCATCGTGAGGAACAGGAAGAATGGCACCTGCTTTACCACCGACTGGTAGTTCAGCCAGCGCTTCAACCCCTTCATGCGGGTGATCTTCTTTTGCCCTGCTTCAGTATGGCTTTTTGTTCCTTCCATGTTACTGGTTTATCCGAACCAAAAAATCGTTACCTGCTGCTTCTGGTGCAGCTAAACCATCATTATCTTTTCAGCCACCCTGAGTTTCGCACTGCGCGACCGCGGGTTGGCCCTGAGTTCTTCTTCTGATGCGGTAACCGGCTTACGTGTTACCAGTGTCAGCTCGTTTGTGGTAGCATCATGGGTAAAGGCATTCTCGACGGGCTCATCAAATGTGCCTCTTCTGAAAAAATCCTTCACCAATCTGTCCTCCAATGAATGGAAAGTGATGATAGCCGCACGGCCACCGGGTTTGAGTAGTTTTGGAAGCTGTTGCAGCATCTCTTTCAATACACCTAATTCATCATTTACCTCAATGCGCAAAGCCTGGAACACCTGGGCGAAATACTTGTGGGGGTTTCCTTTCACTATACCACGGACTGCTTCTTTAAATCCATCGATCGTCTGGAGTGACACATGGTTCCGGACATTGACGATTGTTTTCGCCAGTGTTTTGGAATTGGTCACCTCCCCGTACTGCTCAAACAGCTTGTGCAGCCTGGCTTCCGTGTAGGTCATGAGCACCTCACCGGCTGTTACCTGCTGCCGCTGGTCCATCCGCATATCCATTGCCGCGTTGAAACGGGTGGAGAAGCCACGTTCCGCTTCATCAAACTGGTGACTGCTTACGCCCAGGTCTGCAAGGATGCCATCGACGGCCAGGATATTTTCCAGGCGCAGGAACCGCTGGATATACCGGAAGTTCTGCGGGACAAAAACCACCCGCGGATCGTCAGGTAAATTCCTCTTTGCATCCTCGTCCTGGTCAAAGGCAATGAGCCGGCCACCCGGACCCAGTTGCGAAAGGATCAGTTTCGAATGCCCGCCACCACCAAACGTGCAGTCCACATATACCCCGTCTGGCTTAATCGCCAGCAGGTCGATGGTTTCCGCAGGAAGTACCGCCACATGGTATACATCCGGCGTTACTCCCGGAACTGCCGCAGCTGCGCTCCCGGTTGATGATTGTTTTTCCTTTTTGTCCTTCTTTTTCATATCAACCAGGTCAGTTTCCGTTTCAGGGTTTCAAAAGATCACCCGGATCGATACCCCCGAGCACCTCGTCAGTCAGCCGGCTTATATCGGCCAGTGAAATAGAATCAAAGAGCTGTTTATACTTATTACTATCCCAGATTTCCAGATGGTCATCATTCCAGGTCATCGTCAGTTCCTTCGTGAGACCGGCAAATTCTTTCAGGTCCTGCGGCACCAGCAGCCTTCCGGCAGTATCTGGCTCCACGTAAGCAGCATTGTCCAGGAAAAAGCGTTTTACGACCCGCTGTTTTTCCGAAAAACCGTTCAGACCACCGACCTTCGCACGAAACGGCGCCCAGGTATTTATGGTGAATAAACTCACACAACCGTCCAACCCCTTAGTCATTACGAAGCGTACTCCCTCCTCCTCCGACAACTGCTTTTTAAAGTTTGCCGGCAGGAGAAATCGGCCTTTGGGATCCAAAGTGCCGGTATATCCGCCTAGAATGTCTATCATTATCAATCAATTGGAGAGATCACCCACTAATTCACACAAAATAACACTTTTTACCACTACCGTTCCAAGTTTTTGATTTTTTATTTTTTCCACAGGATCGCCTTGCCCTGAACAGTTTACGCAGCGCGGCTTTCCGCCGCTGGCGGGGCTTTTAAGGGAAAAAATGATGTGAATTACCTGTGGATTGCGGTGGATAAACTGTTACTTTCGTTGGCCTGAAACACGACAGTCAGTCGCGCCTATGCATCCAAGCCAGCTTTCGATTTCCGACTATACATATGATTTACCGGCCAGCCGGATTGCCGGCTACCCCCTGCCGGAAAGGGATGCTTCGCGTCTCCTGGTCTGGGAAAATGGCCAGCTTTCCGAAACGGTTTACCGATCGCTGCCCGACTATCTCGATGCAGGTTCACTGGTGGTTTTCAATAACAGCCGGGTCATTGAAGCGCGCCTTCTTTTTTATAAAGAATCGGGTGCAAGAATTGAAATCTTCTGTCTCGAACCGCACAACCAGTACCCCGACCTGCAGGTGGCAATGCAACAGAAGGGATCGGTGTTATGGTGCTGCATGGTTGGCGGGGCATCCAAATGGAAGCGCGGCTCCATCCTCGAAAAACGGTTGGAGGTAAATGGCCGTGTACTCATCCTCCAGGCACTGTTCAGCGATCGCCGGAGCAGCGATACCGTAATCGAACTGACCTGGAATGATGAGGAAATGTCGTTTGCCGAATTGCTGCACCATGCGGGTGATATGCCATTGCCTCCCTATATTAAACGTAAGGCTGAAACACTTGACCAGCAACGGTACCAGACGATTTATGCCGACCAGTCGGGATCGGTGGCCGCACCCACTGCGGGACTGCATTTCACTGATGCCGTTTTTGAAAAGCTGCAGGAAAGAAACATCAGCACCGCCTATTTGACACTTCATGTAGGTGCAGGTACGTTTAAACCCGTAAGCAGCGACCAGATGTCGGGCCACGATATGCATTCCGAACTTATCGATGTCAAAAGGGACACGATCCTGCAATTGATTGAGCATTTCCCGAAGGGGATCACAGCGGTTGGCACTACCAGTCTCCGCACACTCGAAAGCCTCTACTGGTTTGGCCTGCAGGTGATCGCCGAGAGGATTGGCGACGGACTGCCGGTGCTTGACCAATGGGAACCATACGAAGTGGACGCGCGGACGAGTGCAACCGAATCGTTATCGGCCCTGGTAAAATGGATGGATGAAAACGGAAAGACCAGTTTCGTTGCAAAAACCAGGATCCTTGTGGCACCCGGTTACCGGCTGCGTGTCATACGTGCGCTGGTCACCAATTTCCACCAGCCAAAATCAACACTGTTGCTGCTGATTGCCGCGATAATGGGGGACGACTGGAAAAGGATGTACCAGTATGCGATGGACAATGGTTTCCGGTTCCTGGTATGTGCCCGGTAAAAACGTTCGAATACACGCTTCACCGTTTCCTTGCTCATACCAATGCCGTTGTCTTCCACCCGGATGGTGAGTGTCCGGTCATTTGACGAGGTGGTCAGTTTCACATGCAGCGGTACATTTTCCTTTGAATATTTTACCGCATTGTCGATAAGGTTATTGATCAGGTTGGACAGGTGTACCTCATCTGCATTGATCAGGTCATTGGTCGCCTGCAGGTTTACTTCTGCATTGCCCTGTTTATCCTGCAACTGCAATGCAAAGTTATCAACCACATCGGTGATGATACTGTGTACATGCAGAGGCTGCAGGTTGAGGTCGACCTCCTGCCGCTCCAGCTGCGATGCCTTGAGGATGGTTTCGACCTGGCGGTTCATACGCTGGTTTTCTTCCTTGATGATACTGCTGAAATAAGTAATCTTGGTGCGGTCCTGTATGACCTTTTCATTCTTCAATGCATCCACCGCCAGCGAGATAGTGGCGATAGGCGTCTTGAACTCATGGGTCATGTTGTTGATGAAATCATTTTTGATTTCACCCAGTTTTTTCTGCCGCAGTGCCGTGCGTACGGTGAGATAAAATGCGGTGATGATGATGATGGTAAAAATGATGGCCGTGAGGATCCGGTATTTTAATGACTTGACCGCAAAACTCTTCCAGTTCAGCGCCACGATGCTCAGGATTTCATCTTCGGCAAGATTTTCTGC
Organism: Chitinophagaceae bacterium; assembly: GCA_004173355.1. Classification (GTDB taxonomy): domain Bacteria; phylum Bacteroidota; class Bacteroidia; order Chitinophagales; family Chitinophagaceae; genus JBEVJC01. The sequence goes on from SEAD01000013.1 coordinate 61,422, forward strand.
GGCTGAACCACTTGGGGCAAACAGTGGGAAGGTCCGTTGCAGGTTATTAACGGTGTCTTCATATTCGCGGGCAAAATTGCGGGAGATACGCTCGGCGCGCGCAATAGCATCGGTGCGCGGATTAAATGTAGCGAGCATGAATTCATAATTCATTTTCTCCAGCTTCACTTTCTTGAAAGCTTCCCGGATTTTCTGGTCCAGCTCAGCCGCACTGAAACGTTTGCCGAGCGTAACCGGTTTGAGGAAATCGGAATTGAACTCATCAAACATGAGGGTATTGGGCGTTGAAGGCCGGCTAAGGCTCATGTAATTGCCTTTATACTGGCGAAGGTCCTCCCCCACTATATTCAGTGCCTGCTGTATTTTGTCTGTCACCTGGTCTTCCTGCAGGATAATCATGTTCCGCAACCAGGAGATCTGTATGAAGATTATCCCGATCAGGGAGATACTGATCAGGATGGTAATCACAGTAAAAATTCTTTTCAAAACGGTTTCACTTTACGGAAAGATAGAATGTTTTTGTTTTACGGCGCCAGCATGCAAAAATAACCAAGCCTTTCCGAACACTCAATAATACAGTGGGTTCGGGGCATTTTTTAACGCTGATTTTAACCGTTTCTGATCCATAATATTGTAAACAAAGGTTTTTGGGGATTCGGATTATGCAGTAAATTGAAGTATGATTGAACCACGGGCAGGCGCTTTACTGATAGCGGATCCCTTCCTGAAGGATCCGAACTTCCTCCGGACGGTTGTTTTCCTCTGCGAACACCGGGAGGACGGGAGTTTCGGGTTTGTCCTGAACCGCCCTTACGAAAACACCCTTGATGAATTATTGCCGGGTATCTTCCAGCAGTTCCCGGTGTTTTATGGCGGCCCCGTGCAGCGTGACAGCATCCATTTTATCCATCAATATCCCGACAAGATCCCGGGTGGTACCGAAGTAATGGAAGGGGTATTCTGGGGTGGTGATTTCAGCCGCCTCGTGGACCTGCTCAAGGAAGGGGAGATCGAGGAACGTAAAATCCGGTTCTTTATCGGCTATTCCGGATGGAGTGCCGGACAGCTGGATGAGGAGATGAAGGAAAAAACCTGGCTGACCGCCGATGCCACCCGCAGGCTGCTGTTCCATCCCGAAAGCGGTGAGATCTGGAAGGATTCGCTGCGTCACCTCGGGGGCGAATATGAAATGATGATCAACTATCCGATCGATCCGCAGCTGAACTGACCTGCCTTTCCCTACTTTTGCCTCATGAAAAAAATCCTGACCGCCGCGATCCTATCGCTGACCATGGCCCTCTCGTCGTGCGATGCTGTTAATAAAGTAATCTCCGCAATCGGCCCTACCGAATTTGAGATGGCCGGCGGATTGAAAGATGCTCTTACCCAGGGATTGTATACCGGGTTTGATGCCTTTGCCAATCCCCAGCAGGGAAATGCATTGTTGCGTTTTGCATTGCCCGGTGATGCGGCAAAGATCGAGAAGACATTACGTGATCTGGGGATGACGAACCTGATGAACCAGGTGACAGCCAAATTCACCACAGCTATGAAAGATGCAGTGGTGGCGGCAAAACCTATCTTCCTGAGTTCAGTGAAGAAGATGACACTGCGTGATGTGACAGGATTGCTGGTGACCGATAACCAGCGCGCGGCAACCGACTATTTTAAAAATACAATGTCTCCCGAACTCATGACAGCGTTCCGTCCGATAGTAGACAGTACCGCGAACCTCAACGGTGCCAACCGTGAATGGAGTAACCTGGTAAACATATACAACAAGATCCCGCTTGTGACTACGAAACTGGAACCAAGTCTCACTGATTTCCTTGCCGCGCGGGTGATCGACGGTTTGTTCAGTAAAGTGGCCGAAGAAGAAATGAATATCCGCACCAAACTGGAATTCCGGAAAACGGACCTGATGAAAAAAGCTTTCGGTTATGCCGATGAACAATTAAAAAAACGACAGGCCGGCAGCAGCATGTAAGTGCTTCACATAATATTGATTTCATAAAAACCCGCGTTCAGTTTAAATCGCTGACGCGGTTTTTTTTATGCATAACATGAATGAGGTATTTCAGCAACCAGGGTTTTTCGCAGGGCGCTTATGTAAATAATTCCTATATCGTGGCTATACCCGGTATGTGGTATCCGGACGTGAAGAATTTGTTACCAGCAGTTTGGTGTGGAAATATTTATTAGATTACGGTCCTTCCGCTACCGGAAAAATTGCTTGAGTCCACCTATCCCCTGAACTTCCCCGTTATATTTTGCAACGCTCCACCACTATCTGTTTGTAAAAACTACCCCTTAATCCCCCTTCAGATTAAAGCTCCTGATTATGTGCACGCGCGTTGTAGAACGTGTACACAACCCCGTTTTTTTTAACCACCAATAAACCCCCTTTTTATGAATCGATTGAAAATTCTCTTTCTCGGTGCAGGCATTGCCGGCTCTGTCCTTTCCGGTTGCCGGAAACATGACTGGGTAACTGTTCCGAATGGACGCGACAAATGTGAAATTGTATCAGCTTCTTCAGTACGGCTTTCCAATGAAAGCGACACGGAACTTGACCTCTTCAAAAAAACATTTGCTCCCGGCACTTACAAACTGACATCGTTGTTTGCATTTTACAGGAACAGCGCCGGCGGCCCTGCGTATCCTGAAATAGCTGAATCATTCCCGGTATCGTACGAAGGCCAGAAAATGATTGTCCGCAAGAATGCCAGCGAAACTGTCAGCTTTTTCTTTGACAACAGCGGCGATGTAGTAAAAGCCATCAACGCACAGTTTGGCGCCTCGTACGAATACAAATTCGTCCGCAGTGGGGGCAAACTGAGCAAAATCATGCAGCGCTACTCATTCGATGGATTTACAGATGAATGGACAGATTTTTATAAGGTAAATTATGACGCATCGAAAAAGAATGTTGTCAGGGAAACACTTGGCACCGATGAGGTGATTACCTACACCCATAACAATTCAAAAAAAGTAAAAGGACAATTCCTGGCCGACCAGACTTACGGAGACTCCTTTTATTTCCTGGCGCTGGTGAAATACCTCAACCTGTGTCCGGAACTCCGCTCGGAAAACCTCATCACCAAAATGACAGTTGTCAGTGCCAGTTATCCCGGTGACTACCAGACTGTCTACAGCGGTCACGTGATTGATGGCGGTGGCAAGGTCACATCCTACCATGCCAGGGCAACCTATGCCGGCGATACCGATCCGTTCGACGACTACGACTGGAATCTCAGCTGGAGCTGCCTCAAATAAAAGTCCCTCCCGCAAGGAGAATCCTGGCTGGTATGCCGGGATCCTTTTCCCGGTAACAAAAAAGCCGTCCCAACTTCACAGTCGGGACGGCTTTTAAATTTTATTCTTCCGGCGTACTTATGAAACCGCATCAACCGCAACCGCGCCTTCAACCAGCACAGTTACTTTATTGTTGAGCACTTCCACAAACCCGCCCTGGATATCAAAAAACGATACGTGGTTATTTTTATCCTTCAACACCTTTACGCGTCCTGCCTTTAGAGCACTCACCAGTGGTGCGTGTTTCTCCAGCACTTCGAAGCTGCCGCTGATGCCAGGCATCTGGACTCCATAAACCTCGCCGCTGTAAAGCTTCCTGTCAGGTGTTAATATTTCAAGATTCATAATTACCAATACAAATTGTAACGGGATTAAATCCCAATCAGTTACCCCTGCGCCTGCGCCATCATCTTCTTCGCCTTTTCGATAGCATCATCGATGGTACCAACAAGGTTGAAAGCTGCTTCAGGATACTCATCCACTTCACCATCCATGATCATATTGAAACCACGGATCGTTTCCTCGATCGGAACCAGTACACCTTTCAGACCGGTGAAGGCTTCCGCCACGAAGAACGGCTGGGAAAGGAAACGCTGTACTTTACGTGCACGGGCAACCGTCATTTTATCCTCGTCACTCAGTTCATCGAGACCAAGGATCGCAATGATATCCTGCAGCTCCTTGTAACGCTGGAGAATCAGCTTCACACGGTTGGCAGTGTTGTAGTGCAGGTCACCAACCACTGAAGGCATCAGGATCCTCGACGTAGAGTCAAGCGGATCCACAGCAGGGTAGATACCAAGGTCAGCAATCTTACGGCTCAGTACCGTAGTGGCATCAAGGTGGGCGAAGGTGGTTGCAGGCGCCGGATCGGTAAGGTCATCCGCAGGTACATAAACCGCCTGCACGGAAGTGATCGAACCGTTCTTGGTAGAAGTGATACGCTCCTGCATCAGTCCCATCTCCGTGGCCAGCGTAGGCTGGTAACCCACCGCAGATGGCATCCGTCCCAGAAGGGCCGATACTTCAGAACCAGCCTGGGTGAAACGGAAGATATTGTCTACGAAGAAAAGGATATCACGTCCTTTGCCCTGGCCATCACCATCACGGTAGTATTCGGCAATAGTCAGACCGGAAAGGGCAACACGCGCACGTGCACCGGGAGGCTCGTTCATCTGTCCGAATACAAAGGTCGCTTTTGAATCAGCGAGTTCATTCATGTCCACTTTGGATAAATCCCATCCGCCTTCTTCCATGCTATGTTTAAAGGCGTCACCATATTTCATGATACCTGCCTCAATCATCTCACGCATCAGGTCATTCCCCTCACGGGTCCTTTCACCAACGCCTGCGAATACAGAGAGACCGGAATATGCTTTTGCAATGTTGTTGATCAGCTCCTGGATCAGTACGGTCTTACCTACACCCGCACCACCAAACAGTCCGATCTTACCGCCCTTGGCATATGGCTCAATCAGGTCAATAACCTTGATACCGGTAAACAGGATCTCTGAAGCTGTGCTCAGGTTCTCGAATGCCGGGGGTTTTGCATGGATCGCACGGCCACCCTCTTTTGACACAGCAGGCAGTCCGTCGATCGGATCACCTGTTACATTGAAGAGACGGCCTTTGATCGCTTCACCGGTAGGCATGGTGATCGCTCTGCCAGTGTCAACCACTTTTGCACCACGGACAAGACCTTCCGTTCCGTCCATCGCAATGGTACGTACGCTGTCTTCACCAAGGTGCTGCTGTACTTCCAGGATCAGCTTGTCGCCATTCTCTTTGTGCAGCTCGAGTGCGTTGAAAATGTCAGGGAGGGCACCGTCGAACTGAACGTCGATAACGGCACCAATGATCTGTTTTACTTTACCTTCTTTTGCCATAGTCTTTGTTTGCGGAACCCCGCAACCAGGGGGTTATTTTGGCCGCAAAGGTAGGGTTCGGAAGCATAATTATGAAATAAGAAATAAACTTCCTGGCCTGCCCTGCCCTGCCTGGCCGGTTCAGCCCGCAAAGCCCTGTGCCTGCCGCGGGACCGGTTCAAAACCCTGTTATTGCGTAACTTGCCCCACATGAAAAAACTGGTAGCCCTGCTCGCCGCCGCCGCCATACTGGCCGCATCCTGCAAAAACAAGGAAAAAGCCTTTGAAGTCCAGCCCCGTGATACCAGCATCGTGGTGCAGAATTCCTTCAGCACCCTGTTTTTCGACAGCACGCAGCTGGAGACGTTCATGACGGGCGAAACGCTCAACGACAGCCTGACGGCCCGGATCCGCAGTTTTTACAACAGCCGCAACTTCCAGTATGCCTGGTTCGACAGCACCGGCCTGGCTGAACAGGCCCATAGTTTCCTGAACATGCAGAGCCAGTACATCAGTTATGCCCGGGACAGCTCGGTTTATAACGCGAAACTGGGCCAGCTGCTGGATTCCATCGGCTCCCGCCCGGATACCCTGGCCTACCAGGTCCCCGGGAAAGACCGCCTGGGTTACGAACTCCTGCTTACGGAATACTTCTTCAGATACGCGGTGAAGGCCTACCAGGGTGACAACCAGCTCGATGCCCAGGGACTGGGATGGTTTATCCCGCGGAAAAAACTGGACCTGAGTGCCGTACTGGACTCCATGATCGGGAAAAAAGGCGCAACTGCCTACGAACCGGTCAACCGCCAGTACAACCTGCTTAAAACGGAACTCCTGAAATACTATGCGATTGAAAAAGAAGGGAAATGGGACAGCATCCGGATGGACAAGCCGGTATACAAACCCGGCGAAAGCGGGGAAGCCATCCGCCAGGTCAAACAACGACTTACCCTGACCGGCGATCTCTCCGCTACAGACACTACCGCCCTTTTTGACACTGCCCTGGTCAGTGCCGTCAAACATTTCCAGAAAAGATATGGCCTCAAACAGGACGGGGCCATCGGGAAAAACCTCCTGAAAGAACTGAACCGTCCGATCCAGGAACGCATCCGCCAGCTGCTCATCAATATGGAACGCCTGCGCTGGGTATCGGCCGAACTGCCTGCTGACTACCTCCTGGTCAATATCCCGGCCTATACACTGTACGTTTATGAAAGCGGGCAGCTCAACTGGACGATGAATGTAGTGGTGGGTGCAGTGGCCCACAATACCGTCATCTTCCAGGGTGATATGAAATATGTGGTCTTTGCCCCTTACTGGAACGTACCTCCGAGTATTATCAAAAATGAAATCATGCCGGGTATAAAACGGAACCCCAATTATCTCGCGCAGAAAAATATGGAATGGAACGGTGGTAACGTACGCCAGAAACCCGGTCCGGGAAATTCGCTCGGTCTGGTGAAATTCCTTTTCCCCAACACCTACAATATCTACCTGCACGATACCCCATCCAAAAGCCTGTTTGGTGAAACCAACCGGGCCTTCAGCCATGGCTGTATCCGTTTGTCCGAACCAAAGAAAATGGCTGAATACCTGCTGCGCAACGACAGCACCTGGACCGCTGATAAAATCGGCGCTGCGATGAACAGCGGTAAGGAAAAATATGTGACACTGAAAAAAACGGTACCGGTATTCATCGGGTATTTCACGGCATGGGTAGGCAGTGATGGCGACCTCAACTTCCGGGATGATATCTATGGCCATGATAAAAAAATGGCAGCGAAAATGTTCACCAACTAACCGATATTATATCAAATCAATCATACGTTGAAAATAAATCGTATTGATTTTTGTAGTTTTGCGACCTTATTGGAGTTTGGCGGTAGACTAAATTGAAACCTTCAACAAACTTTCGCTCTAGGCGAAAAAGTTCTGATTTTCTCAATATAAGAAACAACGAATAATTACCTATATACAAAGCACCCAATGCCTCACGCGTAATAGCATGACTTTGCAATACTTTGATATCCCATTCAATTGACTTATCCATTAGTAAGTTTAAGGCAAAAGAAGTTCTAAGCGGTCCAAGAATCATCCTATTGGCAAAAGCATTAAGTTCTTTCGGCAATACATGATGGAGGGCTTTCAATCCATAATCTCCCAGCAAATTGTAGGAGGAGAAATGTTCGGTTCCCAAAGGTTGGGGCTGGAGACTTGACAAAAACAATATAAAAGCCTTAACTCTGGCAAATCGAAAGTCAAACTTTTCTGGTATCTCAACAGTTTCTTGCAAATAATCCGCGTCAGAAAGTGGCGAGAATGAGTCAGACCTAGCAAAGGACCGAAGATCGTCAAGACCTTTGCTGACTTTGGAGGAATTCGCCCCTGCAAACCAGCCTGAATATGACGTAAACCAAAACCATTTTTGAAGTTGGTCAATGTGAGCCTGAGTAGGGCTTGGATTCGTAAAAAAAAACTCGCTTAGAAATACAAATTGCAAATTATAGGGCAGAAACTTATCACTTGGAACTTTCAAAACATTGACAAGGAATTCAGCTGATTTAATTATTGCCTCTTGACAACTTTTTACTATTAACGGAAGGTCTATTCGTTTATCTCTAGCAAGATCTTCCAATTTGACATTATAAATATCCTTTTTTGCGGCAGCAATGATTGCTCTAAACAAGAATATCCTATCGATTTCCGAAAAATTGAAAACAATTAATTTTTCAAGGATTGAATCGATTTCATCTGCAAGTTTAAAGCCAGAAACACCTTCCTTATAAGTCAAAGCGGACAACATTTGATCAGGGGTCATATCCATCCCCTTAGTATTTAGTCTCGAAAATATCTCTACTGCGCTGGTCAGGTTACCCTTTTTTATTTGCGTAATTGAAATTTTATATGTTACAATTGCTTGAGCGAGCTTCTGGGCTCGTGTGATGTAGATGTCCGAGTTACTGGGATTTTGCAGTTGAATTCTTTTAGACTCCTCTAGGAAATCGATTGTGTTAATTACCTTGTCCATCCAAATAAAGTTCGGCACTACAGTGGTGGAGCTTGGAAAAAAAAACTCGCTTTTATCAAGATCAAAACACAATGTCCATTTGTCTAAGGACTGATGAGAAAGATTTTTTTTCGATTGCAGGACCCCATAGAGTGTACTCAGCCTCTGATGCCCGTCAATTATGTAGTTTTTTTCGTGACTGTTCGACAAATCAACTTGAAAAGGGCCAATTTTATTGAAGCTGTTTAATTCCTGAGTTGTCTCCCAGAAAAGTAGACTTCCTATCGGGTAGCCATTGTAAATACTGTCAAAAAGTGATATGACGTCAGAAGGCTTCCAAACATATGGCCTTTGAAAATTTGGTACTCTAAGTTCTCCGAATGAAATGTCTTGGAGTAATTCGGTTAGATGCTTGACCATTGGATTAACCACTGATTGATTAAGTTGTTCCATACTATATTTTATTTTCAATCATCTCTAAAAAAAGCTCTAATTCGAGGGGTTGTGGTTGATGGCTACATCGTTTTCTCAACGATTCCACGTTGAACGATTCATGATCAGCAAATTTGTATAGTTCTTGTTTGGCTATAAAAATTTTATTGAGCTGAAATCCGGTTCTGAGTAAATTATATCCAGTGCTTTTTTTTGTTGAATATTTTGCAAAAAGCGGGTCCTGTGGAGTTGGCTGTTTATTGTTA
>SEAD01000252.1 GCA_004173355.1 Chitinophagaceae bacterium
GGCCATCTGGGGCGGGGGCCTCTCGGCCCTGCACCCGGTTCCTTGGCAGGACGGAGATGCAAACGTCAATGACATTGAAGTCACCAAATACTTGAATGTCAATTCTTCGGGATATGTGGAGACAAGGGCCCAAACCACGGATGACTACTATACATTCGGCATTGAGGGTCTGCTGCTGCGCGGCATGAAGTGCCCCAACGGCACCCTGACAGGCAGCTCCGGCTTCTTCAGTGGCGAAATCACACTGAAACTGGAAATCAGAAACGCCGCCAGCGCCACCGTCTGCTCGGATGAGATCCGGCTCCGCGTTGCCCCGTGGCTGGGCATCAGCCACGCTGAGGCATCCCAAGAGATCTGGGCGATCGACTGGCCAACATTTAATCAAAGATTTCTGAATGAGCCGCTTAACAATGGCTATGCCGGCTTATCATATTCCGGTCAGCAACTTCGAGTGGAACCATATGGAACTGGAACCACTACATCAGGTTCACAATGGTTCCAAGATCATGTCGAAATTGGTTATAGTCAACGCCCAGGAGGTCCGAAAATGCATGTTGTTTTTCGTGTGCCATACGATCCATACCAGACGCAGCCATTATGGCCAAAAACACGTCTTTTATCGAAGAATGTAGGCATTTTCCAAATCGGCCTTATAAAGCAAATCAGGGGAACGCTCGGTGGGGATTATGGTGGGAATTACGGTGGGAATCTGGAATTCCTCCCGCCATCCCAAGTGCATCCGCATGGAGTCATGCTGATGGGGGATCTTGTTGAGGCCGAAGTAAAAACTTTTCTAATGGCTCAGGAGTTTCAGTATATCGACCAAAAAAGCTTTTCGCCACCTTCAAAATGGCTTAAAGTGGGCCATGTTGATGAGTATTCGAGTTTTCTTTCTGGCAGCCGAGTAGTGTTTGCGGATTCACGCATGGGAATTGAAAAACTGGAAGATACTGCCATCATACCTGCTGCTGACCGCGGCAAGAAAGTCTTTTTCGCCACCTCTGGTGTCACTCAAGCTGGAACCGTTGTCTCAGGCACCCCATTCGTGGATAGTGCTTTGACACCGTATATTGATGAGTCACGCCGCATTTACCTCGGAACCGCTAATGCGCAGGCGGATATGGACAAATTTAATTATATCCGCTTTTACCAAGGGCCAGCCCAGGGGTGGGTGGCGAAAATCAAAACGGGTACCGTTACAGGTAACAATTATGCCGATGTGGTTTTGGAGAAAGGCAATAGCAATAATACCATAGTTCCGTGTATTTGGTTTACTGGAAAAAGCATGGCTGGAAATAGTGCGATAGGAGATAAAGGTTATATGTTCTATATGGATCCTGGCGGGTATCCGCCACCTAATGGTGCTAATGTTCCCAATGCTCCCAGCGCTCCATCGCTTTGGCCTAATATGCCTGCCCCTAACGCTGGTAATAAATATGTGCTTGTTGAGGGCACTAAAGGAGGGTATCCGCATAGTGAATATTCTCCAATTCCGGCTTTTATTACAGTGCATGAAATTTTAATGGATGCTGAATTTGTGGATTTTAACAAAAATTATTCTTATAAATCATTGCTCGATAGCGAAAACGCCATTCGGGCCGCCGCAGGTGCTGAGTCGCTGAATTTCACTTTTGTCCCGGCGCTTTTCTTTGGAACCAAGGATTCCAATACTTTGTCAGCCGCGCCACGCTTATCCGTGGCCTTCAATCCGGGGCCAGCCAACCTGCAGCCATTGACCGTGCCGACGGTGGGCAACGCTTTATTCGTTCCCCGGCAGTTCGGACCTGTCAATAACGCGGGCGTGGATATTTATGAAAGTGCGATAAGGGCGGCTGTGTCTTCTGAATCCGTTTATTTTGTGGATGACTGGGAGTTGTATCACGTATCGGGAGGAGAGGTGCACTGTGGCAGTATTGTGAAGCGCGCACTACCCGCCACTGATTGGTGGACAAAAATCAAACCTTGAGCGAATTTAATCCGCAAAACACACAACTATGAAAAAATCACTTTCGGCGTTGGTGGCATCACTTTTTGCCTCCATCATGCCCTTGGAGGCTGCGGTTCCTGCTGAATTTGCGCAGGAATTCAAAATTGTGCATGAGTGCATCGGTTTCAGTGCCACCAGTGCGCGCTTGGAAAACGACGCTGATAAATTGGAACGCTACTGGTCGGCGCTAAAAGCGATTGGGAAACGGATACCATCGCCCGTAGATCAGGATTCACCTGAATCGTGGAGCGCTTTGGACAGGCGCCTTCTTCAGATGGCTCGGGACTATGCCAGTCATCCTGAACGGGTTGTAACTATTGAAGGATGGTACAGTGTATATTATCCCCAGGAAGTGCCCAGGGCGATATGGGATCCTGAAGGTAAAATGAGTGATGAAGCATGGGAGCGCTATAAAAATCCCGGCTCTCCCAGGCGTCACGCTCTGACGAGGGTGGAATTGCAGGACAGGCATCTTACGCCGGAATACCGTTTGTCGTGGGAGGCTTGGTTGCTGGCTCCAAGGACAACATTTAAAAAAATGACCATGACGGACCGTTGCCTCAACGCGCTGGCGGTATGTGGCAGTGACGATTCCATCCCGGCGCTAATGGCGTTTTTTGAAAATTACACAACCGCTTTAGCTGCAAATCCGCAGGATTCATCTGATCATGTCATGTATAATGGATACGCTTATGATAAGTCGAAGACGATTTTTTTACATATTAACACATCTTTGTCAATTGCTGCCATGATTAATGTGGTGGGTATGGCGAATTCGGCTGGTTTAACATATGGTCAGTTGGATAAGGGGTATTATGGCTTACCTGATCTGTCCATCGATCAGTGGAATAAAAAGTTATTTATTTGGACTGTGAGCGGATATTTCGAAACACGTCCCAGATTCGTCAAGCCCGATTTCCCGTTATTGCATCATAGGCTCGGCAGGACCTACCTGCCGGCTATTGAGACGCTTCTCAAAAAGGAGGACCTCGCGCCGTGGAAAAAGGAACTCCTGAATCAGACAATGGAAGTCATTCTGAAGCACGCTCCGGAATTGCCAAAGTGAGAACGGATTTCCTATCCGTTTGTTTCCGACCGGTGCGAGCCGACAGCTCCAGCCGGGATTATTTCACAGGTGTTTTCGTAGCCAGTTCGACTAGAGGTAAGCCTTTGACGGATGCTTTTGATTACCCACAAGTTCAGGGTGCAAAATATTGGGTTTTCAGCAAAATTGGCTGTACAATATGAAGTCAATTTGCTGAAAAGCCGGGATGAAAAATCAAAAACCGGACCGCAAAA
>SEAD01000253.1 GCA_004173355.1 Chitinophagaceae bacterium
ATAGCCGTGAATAGGGACCAGCTTTTCGATATCGCCCAGGGATGGTTCACCCAACAGGAGTGGACACCCTTCCCTTTCCAGACCCAAACCTGGACTGCTTTCCTGCAGGGTAAAAACGGATTGCTCAATGCGCCGACCGGCAGCGGGAAAACCTATGCCCTTTGGCTGCCTATTGTACTGGATTATATTAAGAAGAACCCGAAATATAAGTCGAAGCATACCCCCGGTTTAAAGGCCATCTGGATCACTCCACTACGTGCGTTATCCATTGAAATAAAGCAGGCCGCCGAACGTGTCGCCAACGATCTCGGGACAGGGTTGACGGTAGGAATACGTACCGGTGATACCTCATCTGCCGAACGAAGCAAGCAAAAAACCAAAATGCCCGACCTGCTCGTAACAACGCCCGAAAGTCTGCAATTGCTGTTGGCGTCAAAAGGTTATGATAAAGTTTTTAAAGACTGCAGTGCCATTGTAATAGACGAATGGCACGAACTTATAGGCACCAAGCGTGGTGTACAGACCGAACTGGGTCTTTCGCGACTTAAAGCCATTGCGCCAAAGATGCGCATCTGGGGGATTTCGGCAACGATAGGAAACCTCAACCAGGCCATGGAAGTTTTGTTGGGTCCAGAGTCGGAAGCACTGGCAAATTCTACATTGATTCGTGCTCACATCAATAAACGCATACGGGTGGCGTCTATCATCCCTGAGAAAATGGACGCCTACCCGTGGCGGGGACACATGGGGCTTCATTTGGTAGATGAGGTAGCAAAAATCATAAAGGCCAGCCGTACCACCCTGGTATTTACCAATGTGAGGGCGCAATGTGAGTTGTGGTTTCAGGCATTGCTTGAAAAATACCCTGAGTTTGCCGGAGATATGGCCATGCACCATGGGAGCATCAGCAGGGAAACCCGGCAGTGGGTGGAACAGGCAGTGCGCGATGAACAGCTGCGTGCGGTAGTCTGCACTTCGAGCCTTGACCTTGGCGTCGATTTTGCCCCAGTGGAAACTGTGGTACAAATCGGCGGACCCAAAGGGGTAGCCCGTTTCCTGCAGCGGGCGGGGCGTAGTGGCCACCAGCCTGGTAAAGAAAGTGTTATTTACTTTTTGGCAACGCACGCTATAGAACTTGTGGAGGCATCTGCTCTTAAAAGGGCGGTTAAGGAAACGGTGGTAGAAGACAGGATTCCGTACCTCAACAGTTGGGACGTGCTGGTGCAATACTTGGTAACCCTCGCAGTATCTGACGGATTTAATCCTGACCATATCTTTAAAGAAGTTAAAAAGACATTCTGCTACCAGGCAATGACCGAGGATAACTGGGCATGGATACTCAATTTTATCACTAAAGGAAGCCAGAGCCTACAGGCTTATGACGAATATAAAAAAGTGGATATTGAACCCGACGGGATCTACAAGGTTAACAGCAAAGCCGTTGCTCTGCGCCACCGCATGCAGATGGGAACCATTGTAGGCGATGCGATAATGAATGTAAAGTTTCTCGGGGGTGGTTATATCGGCAGCATTGAGGAGTGGTTTATTTCGAAGCTGAATCCGGGAGATGTGTTTATTTTTGCCGGCCGCAAGCTGGAACTGTACCGGACTAAAAATATGGAAGTGCTGGTTCGTATGGCTAACCCGAAGGCAAAAGCACAGCACGCGAGCTGGATGGGTGGACGTATGACGCTCTCTGCACAGATGAGCGAATTGTTGCGACAGGAACTCTACGCGGCAAATACCGATACTATGTCACCCGAAATGCACGCACTTGCGCCAATGTTTAAAAGGCAGCGAAAGGAATCAATAGTACCCAATGCCGACGAGTTTTTAATTGAAACATTTAAGACCCGCGAGGGTTATCACGCCATTTTCTATCCTTTCGAGGGGCGGTTTGTGCACGAGGCACTGGCCAGCGTCATGGCCTACCGAATAAGCCTGCTCTCCCCCATTACTTTCTCACTTGCTTATAACGACTACGGTTTTGAACTTTTAAGCGATCAGGAAATAGACATGCAGCAGGTACTGGACAATAATATGTTTACCCCGGAATACCTGCATCATGACCTTCAGCAAAGCCTTAATGCAACGGAGATGGCGCGGCGAAAATTCCGCGATATATCAGTTATTGCCGGGCTTGTTTTTACCGGCTATCCCGGAAAAGTTGTAAAGACAAAGCATTTGCAGAGTGGATCGCAGCTTATCTTTGAGGTATTCCGCGACTATGAGCCTGATAATTTGCTTTTCCAGCAGGCCTACCGCGAAACTTTCGAGCACCAGTTGGAAGAAGGCAGGCTGCTAATGGCGCTGGAGCGGATTCAGACTCAGGAAATCCGGTGGAAACAGTGTGAAAAACCAACGCCTTTCAGTTTTCCGATCATAACCGACCGCCTGCGCGAAAAGCTTTCCAGCGAAAGCCTTGCTGACAGGATTAAGAAAATGACGGCGAGTTATATGAAGTAGGGATGAGATGTTAGAAGTTCTATCAAATACATCAGATTTCGTCACCTTAATCTGACTTACGATCTTTGTGACTAATCGCTATGAGAAATTCAACAATTCCCAAAAGCTATTGTTTCAAAATGTTTCTGGTCATCTTTTCATAACTTTGCCCTCCTGTAAGGTTTCCAAAACCTTGTAGGTTTTAAACAGCAAAAATCACAACCTGTAAGACGAAATCTCGCAGGTGAGGAGACTAAAATGACGTTAGAAATAGAAATAAACAGCCGTGCATTCGTACTGCATTGCAGCGGCGCAGTTTACTGGGTAGAAAAACGAATGCTGCTGATAAGCGATGTGCATCTTGGGAAAATTTCCCACTTCAGGAAGCACGGCTCTGCACTTCCGGGAGGCGCAATCAATAAGAATTTCTTAAAGCTAGATTCTGCCGTTGAGTACTTCAATCCTGAAAGCATCTGTTTTTTGGGCGATCTTTTTCACAGTGCCATTAACAACGAATTTCAGCTTTTTAGCGACTGGGTGACGCGAACCCAATTGCCGATAGTGCTTGTTGCCGGAAATCACGACATCATCAATCCGCAAAAATACCACGACTTAAACATTAAAGTGGTGAGCGAGTGGACAGTAGACGGTTTCCTTCTCACCCACCACCCGGAAGAACGCGAAGGCCTCTTTACATTTTCCGGACATATCCATCCGGCCGTACTTTTGGCAGGAAAAGGGCGCCAGTTCTTAAAGCTGCCGTGTTTCTTCCGCACCGAACAACAAATGATTTTTCCCGCTTTTGGCGAATTCACCGGGACCTATGTAATGG
>SEAD01000117.1 GCA_004173355.1 Chitinophagaceae bacterium
GTATTGGGAAATTTTGGAACCCAAAGAAGGAACCTTTGATTTTACACTCGTTGACAGCCTTGTTGCCAGTGCGCGGTTATATAATCTCAAACTGGTACTGCTCTGGTTTGGTGCATGGAAAAACAGTATGAGCTGTTACGCACCGGAATGGGTAAAAACAAACCAGGCAAGGTTTCCGAGGGCTGTGAATCGCGCGGGGAAAGGACTGGAAATATTGTCCGCCTTCAGCAGCAACAACCTTGAAGCAGATAGCAGGGCATTCAGTGCGCTGATGAAACACCTGCGGGAGACAGACAGGGAGGAGACGGTCATTATGGTGCAGGTGGAAAACGAAATCGGCATGCTGACGGAAGCACGTGAATATACAGAAGAGGCAAACAGGCTGTTTACGGCAGAGGTACCGAAGGAGTTGTTATCCTACCTTACAAAAAACCGTGACCTGCTGGTACCGGAACTCGCCGGTCACTGGTCAGGAAATGGTTTCAGGACAAAGGGCAACTGGGAAACTGTTTTCGGGAAAAGCCTTGCGACCGACGAATTGTTTCAGTCCTGGTATTATGCACAATACACCAACGCCATTGCCACTGCAGGAAGCCAGCAATATAAACTACCGATGTTTGTCAACGCGGCACTGAACCACCGGCATGTGGAACCGGGCAAATATCCCAGTGCCGGTCCGCTCCCACACCTGATGGATATATGGCAGGCTGCTGCCCCCGCGCTGGATTTCCTGAGCCCCGATTTTTACAACCCGGATTTCAAATATTACAATGACCTCTATACACGCCGCAGCAATCCGCTTTTTATCCCGGAGATCCGCCTTGAACCATCCGATGGTGCCAAAGCATTGTATGCAGTCGGTCATTACCATGCAATCGGATTCTCTCCCTTTTCGATTGAGTCGGCTGCAGACCCTGCTGAAGAAACAATTACCAAAGCGTATGCCCTGCTCAGCCAGCTCTCACCCCTCGTGCTGAAACACCAGGGGACGGCAGCCATGCAGGGTGTATTGCTGGATAGCATCCACCCGGTTGATTCACTGGTCATGGGTGATTACAAACTGGTTGTTTCGCATGAGTATACACTGGGCTGGTCACCGGATTCGAAAAAACCGGACTGGCCCTCCACTGCCGCGCTGATCATTGAAGAGAGCCCGGGTAATTTTGTGATTGCAGGATCCGGGATAGTGGTCACCTTCAGCGTAAAGGGTCGTACCGACCGGACCGCCGGCATCCTGCGGGCTCATGAAGGAAGATTTGTGAATGGCAGATGGCAGCCGGGCAGGTGGATGAACGGCGACCAGGACCACCAGGGCCGGCATATCCGTTTCGCAGTAAACGACTGGGGCATCCAGAAAGCAGCCCTCTACCAATACCGATAATCAAAAAACATACAATGAAAAAACTGGTTTGTTTACCTGTGGCCTTGCTGCTCTTGCTGGCACTTGGGGCACAGCAGCCCTCAACCGTTGCCAGGAAACCGATGACCACGGATCAGGACCACGCGCTGATGTTGCAACAGTTGAAGATCAGGAAGCTCCGCCAGGGGCCGAGCCCCGATCAGTCAAAACCCAATCATTCCAACGAACAGGAGTCGCTTGCCAATCCCTGTCCGTTACTTCCGGAGATACTGGTCGCGAAAAAAGGAAAAACCATCGGCAGTGCAAAAGACTGGTGGAGCCAGCGCCGGCCGGAGATCGCCGCTGATTTTGAAACAGAAGTGTATGGCCGGGTACCAGCAGATGTCCCGGGAGTCACATGGACCGCCACCGTCACGGATTATGAGTTCGTCGGCCGGATTCCCGTGCTGGCAAAACAACTGAAGGGACATGTAAACAATAGCACTTACCCGTTGATGGAAGTAAACATCAATATGGTGCTGGTGCTGCCACTTAATGTGAAAGGACCCGTACCCGTACTCGTGATGTTTGGCTTCCCCGTACTGCCTGCACCCGCGCAACCTTCCCCACCGGAGATGCAGTTGCTCAATGACACTTTTAAGGAAATGATGGTGAAACAAAATCCGCAGGTCAAGGCGGTATTTGATAAATATCCGGCCTATTCACCAGTCACCCGTCTCGCAGGGCCCAACTTCTTCGCGCCTGCACCAACGGGTGACTCCCCTCCTGCTGAACAGTTGCTGGCTGCCGGCTGGGGATATTGCACGCTGGAAACAGCCAGCGTGCAGGCAGATAACGGGGCCGGACTCACCAGCGGCATCATCGGCCTGGTCAATAAGGGTCAACCGCGGAAACCAGATGACTGGGGTGCTTTACGCGCATGGGCTTGGGGTGCATCCAGAGCGCTCGATTACCTGGAAACCGATACATTGGTGGATGCAAAAAAAGTGGGTATTGAGGGAGTGTCGAGGTATGGAAAGGCCGCGCTGGTAACCATGGCTTTTGACCAGCGGTTTGCCATTGCATTGATCGGCTCATCCGGCAAGGGAGGCACAACCCTTCACCGGCGTGTGTTTGGCGAAGCCGTTGAAAGCCTGGCCAGCAGTGGCGGTTATCACTGGATGGCGGGCAACTACCTGTACTATGCTGCGGACGAAAGCATAAAAGGAAAGAAGACGGGCTGCGACCTGCCTGTAGATTCACATGAGCTGATTGCACTCTGCGCACCGCGGCCGACCTTTATCAGTTACGGCATTCCCGAAAAAGGAGATGCAAAATGGCTTGACCAGTACGGGAGTTACCAGGCAACGGTAGCCGCAGGAAAAGTATACCGTTTATTGGGTGTGAAGGACCTGGGCACCAGCGATGATTACCAGAAGGAACAGATGCCACCGGTTTTACAAGGATTGACCGAAGGAAAACTCGCATGGAGACAACACGACGGCGGTCATACCGACGCGCCGAATTTTGAATATTTCATCCCCTGGGCCAACCGGGAATTAAACTACAGCCGTCAACCCAGATAAATTTACCAGGCGAGGAGTTCATAGTCCTGCTGGAGGGAGATTACATTTTCATAAACGCCAAACTCATCTGCCGTATGGATGCCCAGTATGACCAGTGCGTCCATACCCGCACTCCGGGCGGACTCCACCCCTTTGGGTACATCTTCGAACACAAGACATTCTGAAGGATGCACACCAAGATGTTCCGCACAACGCAGGAAAGTCTCCGGGTCGGGCTTGCTTTTTGTCACATCATCGGCACTGACGATGGCATCGAAATAATGCCGGATACCCAATCCGTCCAGCACAAAGTCGATATTGAAAGTGATGGCTGCTGAACCAATCGCCATTTTTATCCCGGCCGCTTTCGCCTTTTCCAGGGTTTTATCCAGTCCGCTGATCAGTTTCAGTTGGGGCCTGAATCCTTCCTGGTAGGCCTCTTCTTTTTCGATACTCATTGTTATTTTTTCCTGCTCGGAAAACCTCCCGGGAAAAATCCGTTCCAGCAGTTCATGGTTCTTTCCATAACACTCGCTCTTCATGCGATCGCGGGTAAGTCCGGCCCCAAGATTATTCACTATGTTAAACCATGCATCAATATGATAATCCATATCATCGATCATCGTTCCATTCAGATCAAATAAAAACGCCTTGTATTTCAATCGGTTTTTTTTAGTAAAAGTTATTTCACCGACAAACGATACACCGTTTCGGAACGGTAGGTCTGTCCGGGTTCAAGTATGGTAGAAGGGAATGCCGGTTTGTTGGGGGAATCAGGAAAATGCTGGGTTTCGAGACAGAGTGCACTGTGTTTGTTGATAGCCTTGCCATCGGCAGTAATAAACTTTCCATCCAGGAAATTACCACTGTAAAACTGGATACCAGGTTCCGTCGTGGAAACTTCCAGCAACCTGCCGCTGATACTGTCAGTGAGTTCCGCAATTTTCCGGAGTTTGCCATCCCATTTATTTAGCACCCAGTTGTGGTCATAACCGCCATTGACCTGTGCAATCCGCGCACCGATAGTTTCCGCTTTGCGGAAGTCAAACGGGGTTGACTGTACCGGCGCCAGTTGCCCGGTGGGGATGAGCTGCGCGTCAACCGGTGTGTAACGTTCTGCATCAACCATCAGCTGGTGGGTAAGGATCAGGTTATCCGCATTACCGCTGAGGTTGAAATAGGCATGGTTGGTGAGATTCACGGGTGTGGGTTTATCAGTGGTAGCCTCGTAACGGATCTTTACCTCGTTGTCATTGGTCAGGGTATAAATCACGATCACGCTGAGTTTACCCGGAAAACCCTGGTCGCCATCGGGACTCATATAGGAGAACCGTATCTCAGCATGGTTGCTGTCAGGTACTTCCGCAGTCCACACGACCTTATCAAACCCTTTCACGCCCCCGTGTAAAGTATTCGGTCCGTCATTCGCAGGAAGTGTATACTTTGTGCCGCCGAGGGTAAAACCCGCCTTCCCGATCCGGTTGCCATAGCGCCCGATGATAGCGCCAAAGTATGGCGGCTTTTGCAGGAAGCCATCGAGCGCTGCCGGGCCGGCCAGTACAGATGAATGGTTACCGTTACGGTCAGCCGAACTCCACGACACAAGGGTAGCTCCATAATTGGTGATGGTAACGGTATCACCTTTTGAATTACTGAGTGTGAACAGCTTTACCGGCTGTTCATCAGCAGTACCCCAGTTTTTAGCCGACACTGCGGCAGCGGTTTTTGCAATTGTATCCACGGTAGATTTGTTTGATGCGTCATCGTTACAGGAGATCATACCCAATGTAACAGCAATGAATGGCAGGAGATGTTTTTTCATATGACTGATAAAATACAGGGGTCCGCAATACGACTGCAGGATACCTGTTAGTTTTTGAGGTCCTGCGGTTTATTGACAAAATGCAGGAACGAGTTAAAGTTTGCGTTGTATTTCTTTGTGTTGATTTTATAATAAAAGGCTCCCTTCTTGGATCCTGAGCGGTCTTTCTCATCCAGTCGAGTCAGCAGTTTTGTGGAATTGATTTTCCGGGTGAAATTACCACTGTCAAAGGAGGTGTTGTATACACTTTCATAGAGCTTCTGCAATTGCGGCAGGGTAAACCGCGCGGGCAACAGTTCAAAGAGAAGCGGATGCAGCGCGGCCTTGTAACGGAGGTGCTGCCGGGCGCGCTCCACCATTTCATTATGATCAAAAATCAGGTCGGGCGATTGGTTGATGGAAAACCATTGCGGGTGGTAATCATCGCTCAGCTGCTGTTTGTATTCCTGCAGGTCAATCAGTGCAAAATAGGCCACAGATACCGTGCGCTCCTGCGGATCACGTGTGACCGTAGTGAACGTGTGCAGTTGCTCGAGATACATACCATCAAGACCCGTGAGAGTATTCAGCACCCGCCTCGCCGCTTCTTCCGTTGACTCCTCGGGAGAAACAAATCCACCTACCAGGCTCCATTTCCCCTTCATGGGATTAAATCCGCGCCTGATCACAAGCAGTTTAAGTTCTTCCCCGTCATAACCGAAGATGATGCAGTCCACGGCCAGCAGGAACCGGGACTGCTGTGAATATTTTCTCATTGTCAGATCTCTTATTGTGCCGCAAAATTAGCTGTTCCGGATGTTCCCGCAATCCAACCCTACCAGAACCGGATATATAGTGCGGAAATAATCAGCAACGTGAACACAATTAGCACAATCGTACTTTTTGAAACCCTGAACATCCCTTTCTCCAGGATAAATGCTTTGGGATTTACCTTTGGTCCGGCGAGGCTGATGAGTATCATAATGATCATGGTGAACATAAAAGCAAGTCCCATACAGATCAGGAAAGGAATTTCAAACGCACCTTTCCCATTCGGATAGGCGGTGTAGAAAATTGTTTCCGGACCAAACACCGCAGGTGCATATTCATTGAAAAACACCGACAACACAAACCCTGCGATCACACCGGCGATTGCTGCTGATCCCGTGGTGCGTTTCCAGAACATACCCAGGATAAACATGGCAAACACACCGGGACTGATGAACCCGGTATATTTCTGGATAAACGTGAATCCTCCCGCGCCACCGATTCCGAGCAGGTCGTCCCAGGTAAATGCAATGGCGAGCAGCATGGACACCAGCACGACTGTTTTGCCGATGTTCACCATCTTTTTTTCACCGGCAGTTTTGTTGAGGTATTTCTGGTAAATGTCGAGTGTAAAGATGGTAGAAATGCTGTTGGCCTTTCCTGCCAGCGATGCCACGATTGCCGCGGTCAGCGCTGCGATCGACAGTCCTTTCAGGCCTTCGGGAAGGAAACCGAGAATGGCTGAGTAGGCACCGTCCATGCCACCCACGAGGTTGGGCAGGTGCCCGTTTTTGTATAACACATATGCGGCGATCCCCGGCAGCATTACGATCACCGGCATCATGAGTTTGAGCAGCCCGGCAAACAGGATCCCTGTTCGGGCCGTCTGCAGGTCCGCGCCCAGTGCACGTTGGGTGATATACTGGTTGCACCCCCAATAGTTAAGGTTCACGATCCACTGTCCGGCGAAATACATCGCGATGCCAGGCAGGATCAGGTATTTATCAATCTCCAGCTGGGTGGCACCCGGCCCGGGCTTGGGGATGATCATTTCAAAATGTTCGGGCGCATCTTTCAGCAGCATATTGAACCCGGCAAGTGCATCGCGGCCGAGACCGAATTTTTCACTGACCAGTGTCAATGCCATGTAAGTTGTGGCCAGTCCGCCGATGATCAGCACCGTCACCTGGATCACATCGGTATAACCAATTACTTTCATGCCGCCGAGGGTAATGATGATCGCAAAGATGGCGAGTCCGATCATGATCTCATGAAGGTATTGTCCACCAGTGAGACCATTGATCGCCACTGCACCGAGATATAAAATAGAGGTAAGGTTTACGAATACATACAGGAAAAGCCAGAACACGGCCATGATCAGGGCCACGGTTTCATTGTAACGCACCTTCAGGAACTGTGGCATGGTGAATATGCGGTTCTTCAGGTAGATCGGGATAAACCACACTGCGATAATGATGAGTGCAATGGCAGCCACCCACTCGTATGCGGCCACTGCTATACCTGCAAAAAAACCGTTCCCGCTCATGCCGATAAACTGTTCTGCCGAGATATTTGACGCAATAAGTGAGGCCCCGATTGCCCACCAGGTCAGGGAACCCTCCGCCAGGAAAAAATCCTTTGTGTTCATCACGTCTTTTTTCTTGCGGCGGTAGACCCAGTATCCATAGGAAGACACGAGCACAAAATATACCGCGAAAATCAGGTAGTCATAAAATCCCAGTACGTTGTTCATGGCAGAATCGTTTTGAGAGGCTTGATCAAGCTTTGGTTTGGAAGGTTATTTATTCAACTGGTAAAAAACTTCATTGATCCGCAGGTCCTGTTTCACACCCGTCAGTGTGGTTCCCCGCCCGATCAGCAGGAACTCGATGCCTGCGATATCCGCGAAGTCTTCCAGGTGTTCGCGTGTCAGGTTCTGGCTGTAACAGGTATGGTGCGCACCGCCTGCCAGGATCCATGCCTCACAACCTGTTTTCATATCAGGCAGTGGTTTCCATAAAACACGGGCCACCGGAAGTTTCGGAAGTTCATGCCGGGGCTCCACCGCTTCCACTTCATTGACGATAAGCCGGAACCGGTTGCCCATGTCGATGATGGAGGCGTTGAGTGCATCCCCTGCCGGGCAGTTGAATACGAGCCGTACCGGGTCAGCCTTACCTCCAATACCGAGCGGATGGACCTGCGCGGATGGTTTGCCGCTGGCAATACTTTCACAGATTTCCAGCATATGCGAACCCAGCACCATTGGTCCTTTCGGATCAAAGTGATAGGTGTAGTCTTCCATAAAAGAGTTGCCGCCTGGCAGTCCGGCGCCCATCACTTTCATTGCCCGCACGAGCGCCGCCGTTTTCCAGTCGCCCTCACCCGCAAAACCGTATCCCGCGGCCATCATACGTTGTGCGCCGATACCGGGTAATTGCAGCATACCATGCAGGTCTTCGAATGTATCGGTAAAACCTTTGTAACCGCCTTCTTCCAGGAAACGTTTCAATCCGAGTTCAATGCGAGCGGCCTCAACGAGTGACTGCCGTTGCCCGCCACCCTCAAGCAATTCTTTTTCGATAGTATAGGCTGATGCATATTCGCTGAGCAGGCCACTGATCTCTTCGTCTGTCACTTTAGTGATCACGGCCACGAGGTCGCCGATACCATGGGTGTTAACGGAATAACCGAACTGGTATTCGGCTTCCACTTTATCACCATCGGTCACAGCAACATACCGCATGTTGTCGCCGAACCGCACGAACCTTGCACCCTGCCAGTCGTGCCAGGCTGCTGCTGCACGTGTCCAGACGCCGATGCTGTCCAGCACTGCCGGATCCTGCCAGTGACCCGCCACCACCTTACGTGCGCGCCGGAGCCTGCTCACGATAAATCCGAATTCACGGTCGCCGTGGGCACTCTGGTTGAGGTTCATGAAATCCATGTCGATCTCCCCCCAGGGTATGTCGCGGTTGAACTGGGTATGCAGGTGCAGCATCGGCTTCTGCAGTTTTTTCAATCCGTTGATCCACATTTTTGCCGGTGAAAAAGTATGCATCCAGGTGATCACACCAATCACCGAAGGATGGGCATTTGCCTGGGCCAGTACTTCCGTGACCTGTTCAGGTGTGGTAACCACGGGTTTGAAAACAACTGTTACTGGAATTGCCGGATCTGCAGCAATTGACCGCGCAATTTGTTCTGAATGGTCTGCTACCTGGTCAAGTGTTTTTTTACCATACAGGTGCTGGCTTCCAGTGATGAACCAGACCTCCATTTTTTTTAAATCAATCATATGGAAAGTATTTTTTTTAATTCTTTTTATTGCCCGTAATAACTGCCTGCCCCGTGCTTGCGCTCATAATGTTTGCGGATGAGGGACTCTTTCATCCGGGCGGCGGAAGGGTTCACGGACTCGGTAATGAAGGCCATTTTGGCCAGGGCTTCGAGCACCGCACTATTATAAACTGCTTTTTTACTGCTGTTGCCCCAGGTAAATGGCGCGTGGCTGCCAACAAGGATCATTTCGATTTCCTCGTAGCTGATCCCGCGTTTTTTAAAATCATCCATGATCTGGAAACCGGTCTGGTATTCGTAGTCGCCTTCGATCAGTGCATCATCCATCGGCGGTGCACAGGGTATGTCCTGCGTAAGGTGATCGGCGTGTGTGGTACCGTAAAGCGGGATATCACGGAGTGTCTGTGCCCAGGCTGTGGCGTAAGTGGAATGCGTATGCACGATGCTGGCAATTGCCGGCCAGTGTTTGTACAGTACGGCATGTGTCTGTGTGTCGGATGATGGGCGGAGTGTCCCGTCCACGGCTTTGCCATCAAAATCAACAATCACCATTTTTTCCGGACTCAGTTCATCATAGGGCACGCCACTTGGTTTGATGGCGAAGACCCTGTTGCCATGATCCGCCACGCTTACATTACCAAACGTAAACAGCACCAGCCCGAGTGCAGGCAGCTGCATGTTGGCGGCATAGGCCTCTTCCCTTATTTCCTGATACAACATTTGTAATAATTTATCAGTGCGTGGATGTTGATAGTTGCCGGGTTTCATGTTCGATGTATTCACCCAGGTTGAGAAAACGTTCATACCGTCGTGCATACAGTGGTACCATCATCGGATCGGGCTGGTATTCCTTTTCAAATCCCTGTCCCATAGCCGCCATGGCCTCCTGCACGTTGCCGTAAATCCCTGCAGCGGTTGCGGCAAACATAGCCGCACCCAGCGCGCAGGTCTGTTCGCTTGCATGGATCCGCAGAGGCATGTTGAGTACATCTGCCATCATCTGCATGATGAACGGTGATTTTTTCGCCACACCTCCCATGCCGATCAAACCCTTTACCGGTATGCCCTGGCTGACAAAACGATCCGTTATACTTTTGGCACCGAAGCAGGTGGATTCGGCAATGGCCCGAAACAGGCGGGCCGCATCTGTGGCGAGGTTGAGGCCATGCAGCGCGCTTTTAAGCAACTGGCTGGCATCGGGGGTACGGCGGCCATTGAGCCAGTCTACGCTGATCTCGCTATCTTCTTCCCATTCCAGCAATGCCGCTTTTCGCGACAGGAGCGGAATAATATTATCCCGGAAATTTCCCAATAACTTTTCGCGGGTGGATGGATGAAGATCCGAATCATTCAACATCTCCGCAAACGGTTCCGTCATCATGCGGGCGAACCAGGCATAGGAATCCCCGAATGCAGATTGACCTGCTTCCATGCCCGTCATGCCCGGGATGACCGAACCCGGTACCTGTCCACAGATTCCCTTCACGAGTATTTCATCAGCGCCCGATGGCGGTACCACCAGGATATCACAGGTAGAGGTACCCATGATCTTGCACAGGTAATAAGGTTCCACCTGCCCGCCGACTGCACCCATATGTGCGTCGAACGCGCCGATACCCACCACCACATCCGCCGGCAGTCCGAGACGTGATGCCCATTCTGATGAGAGCGTACCAGCGGCTTCTGATGCCGGTGAGGTATCAGTAAACAGGCGCGAAGTGATGCCTTCCATCCAGGGATGGAAACCGGCAAAAAAATTATCCGGTGGCAGGCCGCCAAACTGCGGGGCCCAGAGGGCTTTGTGACCGGCAGCACATACACTTCGTTTCATTTTGCTGACATCCGTACCACCTGTAAGCAGGTAGGGGATCCAGTCGCAGTGCTCGACCATCGACCATGCCGCTTCCCGTACTTCAGGATCCACACGGATGGTGCGCAGCATTTTTGCCCAGAACCATTCGGATGAATAAACCCCTCCGACGTATTGCAGGTAGTTGATTTCCCTGGTGGCCGCGTACGCATTTATTTCTGCGGCTTCCTTTACTGCTGTATGGTCCTTCCATAAAATAAACATGGCATTGGGATTCTCTTCAAACCCCGGCGTCAGGGCGAGAGGGATCCCCGCGGCATTGGTGAAACAGGGCGTCGAACCGGTGGTATCCACCGAGATAGCCCGTACACCCGACGCTACCTCCGGACCCGCCTTCTGCAGGCATTCACGGATGGTATGTTCCAGCCCTTCAGTATAGTCAAGCGGGTGCTGCCTGAACTGGTTCCGGTCTTCGTTACAATAGAGTTGCTTTTTCCATCTTGGATAAATAAACGTGGATGTGCTCAGCTCAGAACCGTTGGAGGCATCCACCAGGATGGTGCGGACAGAGTCGGTCCCGAAATCGACACCAATGACATATTGTGCAGGCATTCAGACAAGCTTTACGATCAAATGTACTGTTATTTGTGAGATTGACAATTATTTCGCCACGCGCTGGATTGTCATTCTTTCCCGCCTGTTCCGGACGCTGCACCCATGACCTATTACTTATTTGTACAATTGACAATTAAAATCAGGGGCCCGTTTCCGACCGGCGGTTTTCACGCAGGCAATATAGAAAGTTCTTTTGGATATGCAATCGATTGCAAACATTTTTATCGCTTCTTTCCGCTACTTTTATCGATCTATTTCAGCAATATGAGCAACCGCAGGGAAATTACTATTTATGATATCGCCGAAAAGTTGAAACTGTCAGCGGCTACGGTCAGCCGGGCCTTACAGAACCACCCGGCAGTAAACAAGAAGACCAAAAAGAAGATTCTCGATCTGGCGGAAGACCTCGGCTACCGTACCAATCACTTTGCCCGTAACCTGCGCAGCCAGCAGTCAAAAACAATTGGCGTGCTGGTGCACGAGCTGAACAGTAATTTCATCACGTCCGTACTCGCCGGGATTGAAAAGATCACTACCGGCGAAGGGTACGACCTTATCATTGCCCACTCTTCGGAAAACCTGAACCAGGAAAAGGCCAACGTCCGCAACCTGTTTGACAAACGGGTAGACGGCCTGATCGCCTCCCTTTCTTTTGAGACCGAAAACCTAGACCATTTCAGCGCATTTTATGAAAAGGGAGTACCGGTGGTGTTTTTTGACCGGGTGGAACAGGATGGCAACCGTACAGTGGTGGTAATCGATAACGAAAACTGCGGATACATTGCCACCCGTCACCTGATCGACCAGGGATGCAAACGGATCGCCCATATCACTTCTACCCTGAAACGAAACGTATACTCACAGCGCTTCAATGGTTACAAACGCGCCCTCACCTCGGCTAAGATACCCTTCCAGAAAGACCTGCTGATCCTGGAAGACCTCAGCCAGCATGCGGGTGTGGACGCCGCTGAACGGATCCTGAAACTCAAACCCCTGCCCGACGGGATCTTTATAACCAACGACTTCCTGGCGGCCGTTGTGATAAAAACACTGAAGGCCAAAGGCTTCGATGTACCGGGTGATATCGCGGTGGTGGGTTTCAACAACGATGCCATCGGCGAACTTATCGAACCTACCCTGTCAACTATCAATTACCCGGGGCAGACCATGGGTGAAATAGCCGCACGTAACCTCATCGATCACCTCAAAGGCAGCAGCACCCTCGCCCAGACCAGCACCATTACCGTTCATTCCAGCCTGGTGATCCGCGAATCTTCCCTGAAAAAAAACAGGAAAAAATAGAAGCCGGTAATTTTTCACAGAAATACCCGCGAATAGTTCTGCAATCGATTACAAAAATCCTAGCTTTGGTTACACCGCCTGCGGACCTGCTTTCCCCTGCGGTTTAACGATAGCTGAATATGAAACTTACAACCCGTTGCAGACGTCTCGTTATGCCTTCCGTGATCACGGTTTTCTCCCTCGTACTACCATGGTCATTGGTTAATAGCCAGTCAGCCAAACCTGCGGCCGGCGGCCAGCTTGCACGGCAGCTCATCAACCAGCCGGCAGCACCTGCGGCCACAACCGGTCAATACCGGAATGTGTTCCGTGAAGCGGGATACAGCCAAGATGCTATTGATAAAAAACTGGCGAAGGCTTATTATGATGTATTTGAAGGCCCGAATCGGGTTTATTTTGAAACCGGCGATTCGATGGCCTATCTCTCCGATATAAAAAACAATGATGCCCGTTCTGAAGGCCTTTCATATGGCATGATGGTGGCCGTGCAACTGGATAAACGCGATGTGTTTGACCGGGTCTGGCGATGGTCGAAAAAAAACCTGCAGCACCAGTCAGGCCCGCGGGAAGGCTACTTCGCGTGGAGCATCAACCCCATAACACTTAAAAAAAATTCCGAAGGATCCGCTTCCGATGGCGAACTGTTTTTTATCACCGCATTGCTTTTCGCATCCAACAGATGGGGGAATGACGGATCGGTCCATTACTACCATGAAGCCCGCAGGATCCTTGATGCAATGTGGAAAAAAGACGGGACCGCACGGGTCCACAACGTCCTGAATACGGAACACAAACAAATCAGTTTTGTTCCGGAAGGTGACGGGTACAACTGGACAGACCCCTCCTATCATCTGCCCGCTTTCTACGAAGCATGGGCATTGTATGCAAAAGATGGTCACGAACAATTCTATCGTGATTGCGCCGACACTTCCAGGGTTTTCCTGCACCGGGCCTGCCATCCGGTAACCGGGCTCAACTCCGATTACACGGAGTTCAGTGGTGAACCACACCCTACCCGCTGGATGCCCCCGGGTTTCCGTTATGATTCCTGGCGGGTGCCTATGAATATTGCCATGGACTATTCCTGGTTCGGGAAAGACCGCAACTGGCAACTTGATTACGCCCGCAGGTTCCGTGCTTTCCTTCGTTCCAAAGGCCTGGACTCATACGACGACCAGTTTAACCTCGATGGCAGTAAACCGGAATTCATCCTGCAGGCAGGTCCCGTCAAAAAACTCCGGCACTCCATCGGACTCGTGTCCACTGCCGCCACCACCGCACTGATCGGTGATAAAAAAGAAAGTGCGGATTTTTTGAACGCGATCTGGAATGCAAAACTGGAACCGTATGAAGACGGCTACTTCGATCCCTATTTCGATGGATTGATGTACCTCTTCAGCCTGATGCACCTGAGCGGCAATTACCGCATGATCAGCCCCCGGACAAACCCATAACGAAAACGGGCCAGAAGGAAATTTTTTATTCTGGCATTTATTAGTCATATTGACAATTATTAAACGATTTGTATGCCGGCAAAAATCCCTTCAAGGTCACGCGGCCTGATTCTCCAGCTCGCTTTTATAGCCGCGTCGGGCTGGCTGGGCCCTGCCAGCCTGCATGCACAGGCGACCCTTTACCCCAATGAATTTCCCGCCACCGCGGTACGCCTGCTTGATGGCCCTTTTAAAAAAGCAGCCACACTCAATTCGAAGGTCCTGCTGGAATATGATGCCGATCGCCTGCTGGCGGGTTATCGCAAGGAGGCTGGCCTGGATGAAAA
>SEAD01000118.1 GCA_004173355.1 Chitinophagaceae bacterium
ACCGGTCCATCATAAGTAAGTTTGTTGACCTCAGGCCAACTCCCGAAAACTTCAACAGCATCAGTGAACAGCTGGCGGGTGGAAAGTAGCCCGACAATCGTCAGAAGCAGTGCTGAAAAGCCTCTCGGGTTACCTGTCCGTTCATATGCTTTGTTTTGAACGACTCCCTGACAATAATAACCCAAGCAGGGTAATGGCGGTGGCCGCCAGTACTACTTTTGGAATCGAGGGCCGACCGATAATGCGCGGATGTTTTTGCCACCCGCCTTCCGCGCTGGTACCGAAATTTACCGGATCCAGGATGTTTCCGGCTGTATGTTCCGTATCGCGGGCTGTTTTCAGGTAACGGCGAATCACCGATCCGGTAATGGTAGCGGTCAACCCGGGAAACAGCAGGGCGCCAAGTTTCATAAAACGTGGGGCTACACCGATCAGCGTTTTTGGGCGGGGGTGTGCAAGAAGGTCAGCAACCCGGACTGCTATCTGTTTTGGTGCATAAATGGGAGGAATAGGTTTGAGGTCTTTTCCGAGATAATTCGCGGCGTGGTGCATACCCGGAGTATCAAGCAAACCTGGAAATATATCACACACATGAATGTTTTCCCATTCTTTCAATTCCCCTCTCAGTGCTTCTGAAAATCCCCTGAGACCAAATTTGCTGGCAGAATATGCGGCACCGTATGGTACCGGGATATATCCGCCAATGGAAATATTATTTACCAGTATTCCAAAACCCTGGCGTTTGAAATAAGGGATGACTACCTGGGCAGCATTCATATAACCCACGAGATTGGTGCGGACCACTTTCTCATTTACCTCAGCAGGGATGTCTTCCAACTGGCCTGCAGCCAGTACTCCCGCATTGTTGATCCAGACATCGATCCGGCCGCCAAATTGAGCTGCGTTTTCTGCAACCAGCTGGAGTGACGATATATCGGTTACGTCAGCTGTAACTGCGAGTGCCAACCCTCCAAGTTCCTCACATTCAATCGCCAGTTCTTCCAGCGCGGCTGCTCTCCTGGCTACCAGTACCAGCTTTGCACCGCTGGTGGCAAGCTCCAAGGCCATGGCACGGCCTGCACCACTGGATGCGCCTGTAATAACTATCGTTTTATTCATGTATCGGAAATCCTGGCTCATAGTAAAGTATTTATCGGTAACAAGCCGATACATACATTATTGTGCCAAGCTATTGATCATGCCTTTTTCACAAATTCCGATTTCAAGGCCATGGCGCCAAAGCCATCGATTTTGCAATCAATGTTATGATCACTGTCCACCAACCGGATATTCCTGACTTTTGTGCCAGCCTTTATACTCTGTGAAGAGCCCTTCACAGGCAGGGTTTTTATAGTCACAACGGAATCCCCATCCACCAGGATGTTGCCGCTCGCATCCCGGACAATGAAGGTATCCGTGTCATCTGTCTTCTCGTCGGCATTCCATTCATGACCACATTCGGGGCAGACAAGTAGGGCATCCATCTGGTAAGCGAAGCTTGATTTGCACTGGGGACATGGGGGGAGTTCAGCCATCAGTAATAAATTTCGGCAAATGTAAAGATATTTTCACTTGAGGGTTGGCGGGTATCGCTATGTTATCCCATGAAGAAACGCCACACCGGTTTGAGGGAATGTGTATGAGATCGGCCTATATTTAGGGTCAAGAAAAAACTATGAATACGATAAAAAAACTTGGCTTCAGCCTGTTGGTCTTTTCCCTGCTATCTATCCGGTCAAATGCCCAGGGTAAGCCTATTGAGCTGGCGTCCCCTGACGGGTCGATCAAGGTGTCCATAAGCCTGGCCGACAAAATATATTACTCGATCTCAGGCAACGACCAGGTGCTGCTGGACAAAAATCACCTCGCATTGATCCTTAACGATGGCACACTTGGGGAGAACCCAAAGCTGCTCTCATCGAAAAAATCAACAGTTGCGGAAGAACTGAAGCCTTACGTTTCCCTGAAATTTTCAACGGTAAAAAATAATTACAATAAACTCCTGCTTACATTCAAAGGAAACTATACGGTAGAATTCCGCGCATTTGATGATGGCATTTCATACCGTTTTAGCACAGGTAAAAAAGGGGAGATCGAGGTAGTGAATGAAGATTTCTCCATCAATTTTCCAGGTAACTACCTTCTCCACCAGCAACCGAACGGCAGCTTTAAAACTGCCTACGAAGAAATGTATGCGCATATTGAATCGTCGGGCTGGAAACAAACGGATAAAATGGCTGACCTGCCGTTTCTTATTGATACAAAGAACCAGTACAAGATCCTGATCAGTGAGTCTGACCTTTCGGATTACCCTGCAATGTTCCTCAAAAGTACAGGGAGCAATGGCGCCGGGGCGGTGTTTCCAAAAGCCCCAATTGAATTCGGACCTGATGGGGATCGCAGCCAGAAGATTATCAGGACTGCCGATTACATTGCGAAAACAACCGGAACCAGGGCTTTCCCCTGGCGCTATTTTGTGATCACCAAAGATGACAGACAGATTCTTGAGAATACGATGACGCTGAAACTGGCGGCAAAAAGTGAGATAGCTGATCCGTCGTGGATCAAGCCAGGACAGGCAAGCTGGGAATGGTGGAATGACGCTGCGCCCTATGGTCCGGATGTAAATTTTGTTTCCGGATACAACCTGGAGACCTACAAATACTACATCGACTTTGCCGCAAAGTATGGCGTGGAATACATCGTCATGGATGAAGGCTGGGCCAACAGTACCACCGATCCGTACACACCCAATCCAAAGGTTGATGTAAAAGAACTGATCCGTTATGGTAAGGAGAAAAATGTGGGAGTTATCCTTTGGCTGACCTGGCTGACCGTGCACAACAATATGGACCTGTTCAGCACTTTTCGCGAATGGGGTGTGAAAGGGGTCAAGATCGACTTCATGGACCGCAGTGACCAGTGGATGGTCAACTATTACGAGAACGTAATTAAGGAAGCCGCAAAAAACAAACTGTTTGTTGATTTCCACGGTTCATTCAAGCCGGCCGGACTCGAATACAAGTATCCAAACCTGTTGTCGTATGAGGGTGTGAGGGGTCTGGAGCAAATGGGTAATTGTCCGCCGGACAACAGCATTTACCTGCCCTTTATGCGTAATGCTGTCGGGCCAATGGACTTCACCCCGGGTGCCATGATCAACCTGCAACCGGATGTGTACCGG
The DNA here is from genome assembly GCA_004173355.1 of Chitinophagaceae bacterium. GTDB lineage: Bacteria > Bacteroidota > Bacteroidia > Chitinophagales > Chitinophagaceae > JBEVJC01. Next base: position 3,185 of record SEAD01000118.1, read on the forward strand.
TCCGAGCGTCCAAACGCGGCAGGCATGGGAACACGGGTAGCGCAACTGGCGATGTATGTATTATTTGAAAGCGGCATCCAGATGCTGGCCGATAATCCCACGCTCTATTACCGCAATCCGGACTGCACCGAATTCATCACTGCTGTGCCCACTACCTGGGATGAGACCAGGGCACTGGCAGCTACAGTTGGTGAGCTGGCAGTGGTTGCCAAAAGAAAAGGAGCAAAATGGTTTGTAGGGGGTATTACCAATGGCAGTGAAGGAGTAAGGGAGCCGGAGCTGAATTTTGATTTCCTTGAAAAAGGAAAAACTTACACAATGACGTTTTTCGAAGATGGCATCAATGCAGGACGTCAGGCAATGGATTACCGGAAAAAGACCATGCAGGTAAAGTCGGGCGACAAACTGAAGATAAAGATGGTGCGGAATGGAGGCTGGGCGGCTGTGATTGAGTAACTGGAACAGTACATCGTCAGGGAACGTCTTCAAACTAAGTGTTTAGTCCTAGCCATCGCTTGATCCGGATAATCTTTTGAGATATATCAATGATAATCTCCATGATTTATTTGCTGGATAATAATGGAAAGTCCAAATTTGGTGACTCCTCTGATCAGCCACCCGGTTTGGAATCATAGAAACCTTATCCTTTCCGGTATCCAACTATAAAACAACGACAAGCCATGGACACAAGAACGGTACTAACCGAACTGATCTCTGATGAGACCGGTTTGGCCAGCACGGAAATTCAGCACGACGAACGTTTCGAAAATTTCAATATGGATTCCCTCTCGGTAGTTTCCCTTGCATTTGAACTGGAGAAACGTACCGGCCTTCAATCAATCGAGCCGGCGGTATTCATCGAGTACAATACTGTAAATAAACTGGCACAATGGGTGGACAGTCAGCAGTAACCTGGAATCCCTACACCCCGGGATATTTCAACGACCCATATGCCCATCTCCGTGAGTGCAGGGATACAAATCCTGTGCAGAAAGGAGTGCATGGCTCGTGGACCCTATTCAATCACCAGGATTGTTTTGACCTGCTACGTTCCCCGACTGCGCGTGTGTCTGAACTGAGCAATTATTTCCGGGAAAAAGAACCGGCGATCTTTCGCAATGGCGGTTGCCCGTATCTTTCGCGTGGTACCAGTAAATGGGCGATGTACCTCAATGGAAACGAACATCGCGAAGTGCGGAAAGTGATGGTCAAGGCTTTCAAACAGTTTGACCTTCCGGTCATACTCGCTGAAGCGGTCGAAGCAGTTAACCAGTTGTTTTCGGGGGAAAATGAATTTGATCTGGTTGACTACTGTGCGAATTTTATTTACCAGGTAATCCGCCGGTTATATTCCCTGCCCGCGCATTACAGTTTTGAAGAAATAAAGGAGTATTCCAACATGATTGCCCGCAGTCAGGATCTCTTTGTCCCGAGACAGGTGTACCAGGTGATCAACGACTGGTTCCTGAAAGGGAACGAATTGTTCAGGGATTTGCCTGTAACATCTGATCCCTCTGGTTATAAAGCGCAGCTGAGTTCTCTGGGTCATGAGATAGGGGTGGACTATTCCGAAGAGGATATCCTTTCCATCATGTCGGTGTCGGTGATGGCTGCATTTGAAACTTCCAAGGACAGCCTGTCAATGGCCTTGCTCGAGATCCTGTCCGACCCATCGAAGATCGAGGAGATCCTGGGTGCCGGTCCGACCCTGATTTCCACCTGTGTGGAAGAGTTGTTCCGGTATACGGCACCGTTGCAATACACGATCCGTGTTACCGCAGAACCGGTGCTGGTCGGCAATTCGCTGATAGCTGAAAATTCAAAGGTATTTCTTTGCCTGGCCAGCTCAAACCGTGATCCGTTGGTGTTTGAAAATCCGGATGAGCTAATCCTTTCCCGCAACCCGAATAACCACCTGGCTTTCGGCGCAGGTAACCATGTGTGCGCCGGTACCTATATTGCGCGCCAGGAAATGCGTTTCTGCCTGCAGCCCATTGTTGATTTCCTCAAGGGTTATGTAGTGGCAGACCGAAGCCAGGTAAAGTATGCGAAACAGATCATGATGCGCACAATCGAATCTGCCTGGCTAAAGAAGCGCGTTTATGCCTAAGATCGATTTCCTGGTGCTTGGACTGTACATCCTGCTGTCAGTCCTGGCTACCCTTGTCTGTAAACCCGGACAGAAGTGGAAAGGATTGCTCTTTACTTCCCTGCTTTTTTATTCTTACCTCACGGGCCTTCAGGTGTTGTATGTGCTGGCTCTTGCCGCGATGGTTTATGGTCTTTCGTTTTTTGTTCACAAACACCCGTCCCGGAGCTGGATAACAGTGGTGCTTATTTTATTGCCGTTGCTGGTACTGAAAGTCACTGACTCGGGCCTTCATTTTTTCCAGGACAATCCCGGCGCGCAGGCATTCGTGAACTATGAAAAATTCAGGGCGTTGTTCCAGTTTATCGGTCTTTCCTATTTTACATTCAATGCACTCAGTTACCTGCTGGATATCCGGCGTCGTTACATTGAACCCGAGCGAAACCCGGCAATGGTATGCCTGTACCTGCTTTACTTTCCCTGCGCGATATCCGGGCCCCTGCATCGTGCGAAATACCTTTTTGCGCAATTCAGGGCCACCGGTCTTTCTGACCGCAACCTCGCACGCGGCCTGCGGCTTATCCTGCTTGGGATGTTCAAACAACTCGTTCTTGCACAGCGTTGCTCCTGGTTGCTCCAGCTCCTGCTTGCCAGCCAGCTGAACGGCATTTACTTCCTGTTTGCCGGGTTAGTGTTTTTTATCTACCTGTATCTGAATTTCAGTTCATTCATCGATATTTTCCAGGGGGTGTCGCGGATTTTCAATGTGGAGCTCAAAGATAATTTCAGGAACCGCATTTACCTTGCCCATTCACGTCAGGATTTCTGGGGAGGATGGCACATTACACTGAACGAGTGGTTCAGGGATTATTTCTTTTTTCCCCTGGCAAAACGTGACCGTGCTCGCCGCTACACTGACCTGATACTCCTGGCGACTTTCCTGCTCATTGCCCTCTGGCATGGGGTTACACGCGTGTTCCTGGTCTGGGGTACCCTAAACGCCTGCTGGATTATACTGGAGAAAAAAGTAAATCTCCAAGGCCTCCCTTTTCCGCGTTTCCTGAAGGTAGCTGGTGTGTTGTACCATCTCGGTTTTGCGTCGCTGCTGGCGTTGGTGTTTATCACGCCTGACCTGCGGAAATTATCTTCCCGTCTGTTCACCACGGATGCCCACCTGCCGGTTTCTTTTTTCTATGAGAACAGGAACAGCCTGGCCATCGTAGCCGGTGGGTTTGTGCTGCTCGATCTGATATATGCCAGGGCCGGTAAACAGCGCTTTGACCTGTTTTTGGAAAATAAACCGGTGTGGGTTCGCTGGGGAATCTACTTCCTGCTCGCGATCATCATTATCTGTCTGGGTGTGCTCGATTCGATCAATAATTATTACGCACAATTTTAAACCGGGTATGAAAAAGTCATTCTTTAAACTTGTGTTGTTTGCGATGATGGTTTCAGTGCCGTTATTGCTGCTGCATACGCTGACGCACAGGCTTCGTTCCGGAAGCAGCGCCTTTTATTTTGACATCCCGGTACCCTCCGGCGATGATACAGCCTGGTATTTTATTGGTTCCAGTCGTGTGCAGTTGAGTGTGGACACGGCTGTCATACAACGGGAGACGGGTAAAACCAATGTGCATAATGTTGGTTTGTCAGGATCCACCTTTATGACGAACTGTTTTGTGGCGATGGAAATGATGAAGTCGGACCAACCCAAAGTTTTGTTTATTGAACTTTCTGCCATGCTGGCCGACATGCCGGTGGATAAGTTCAGGCGATCCGATTCGCTGGATGCTGCAATGTACCGGACGGCAAAGTTGTTTTACCGTGACCGTGGTTTGCAGGATAACCTGCTGTTGCGTGCTGAATTTTTCAACAGGGCAATTTCCGAACGCTTATTTTATTATGATCAGCTGCGAACGGCATTCAGTGCGGGGAATCCGGGGATGCGTCTCAACTACGGGTATGTAGCAACCCCCGGACCGGGTATTGAGTCTGATAAATCCATCCTGCGCTGGGCGGAGTTTGACGAATTCCATAATCCCCCTGCGGTGCGGGAATACAATAGTTATTTCAACCGGTTATACAAAGCGGCAGCAGCATCCAATACACGGATTGTATTTTTCATGCCACTGACTTTCGGATCGGACATGGAGCGGAATCTGGTGATACCGGTCTACAACTCCCTTCCGGAAACAGCCAGGATTTCGGTCACCCGGGCGTTGGTGGATTCATTAGGCGACCGGAAGTATCTTGCCAGTGCCAATCATTTCAATGCCGCCGGGGCTGCCATCTATTCGCGCTGGCTGGGGAATGAGTTGGTTCGTATGCGGAAGGGCGGTTTGCTGTCGATCATTGATCAATAAGTGCGGGTCTGCGGTGAAATGACCTGCGGATTATTCTACAATTGCCTTTGCCTTGTTTTTAAGTTTATTCAAAAAGGCTTTTTTCTCTTTTACAGGTGCCGTGGTTTTTTTATCAGCCTCTGCTGTTGAGCCGGTGGTCGTGGTGCCCGCAGCATTACTACTGTTGCTGGCTGACGCTGTTGGTTCTTTGGTTGATGCTGCTGGTTCTTTTGATGAAGACATTACCGGTGTCATAGTAATCTTTTCTTTCGCGATGATTTCCCCTTTAAGCCAGTCTTTGACAAAAAGCGTGACTGCGTCATTCACCTCTTTTCCTGCGCGGAAGATCGCTTTCCATTTCAGCGATTTCTTTTCGTAAGCAGGATTGATGAATTTCTTTTTATTGTATTTGTCCGGAGCCGCCAGTTTCGCAGTGAAATCAACGGTGGCAACCAGGGTGAGGTATTCCTGGAGCCGTTTGCGTACTGCCACTGCCGGGTCTGCCGGGTAAGCGGCTTCCCATTCTTTTTTCAGGTCAAACGGGCCTTTTGCCTGTTCAAGCAATTTATCCAGCCTTGCCTGGCTTTCAGTAACCAGCTGCTGCTGTTCTGCTACGTATTTTTTGTCGTTGGGGTAGTTCCTGATATTGATCCGGTAAACTTCAATATTCCTGGCCAGCACACCGGCGTCTGCACCGTTGTCGCGCAGGGGCAGCGCTGCGAGCCGGTCTTTATTGTATGCCTTTTCGAATTCGGTACTGCTGCAGTAGGCCTTTACATATTCACACAGTTCTTTTGCGGCTGATGCTTTATCACCTGCGATGATGGCCGGCAACATTTTTTTGGTGTAGGGGATGCGGAAGTAGTCGGATTCCTCTTTTACACCGGAGATCTCGTTGTCGAACTGGCCGGTAAAATTGCAGAGGATAAACCGTTGGGCGGTGCCGGCCTCCAGGTTGAGTCGTGTAAGGATATCATCCGCGACTGTGAATGCGGTCAGTACAAGGGCCGTCAGGGCGGTGAGTAGCGCGTATAATTTCTTTTTCATGTTGCTGCGTTTAGTTGGACCGGAAATTTTTCCAGTCCAAATATGGCAGCTTTCCCGTTGCGGCAGCTCCTGTAAAAAGTGGATTTTGCAATGAATTGCCGTTGTGTCGCCGCGGGAAGCGGGCGAAGGTAATTATCCCGCAGTACTCAGTCTGCAGGCAGTATTTTCAATGTCTCCTTCGCATTTTCATTGTCCGGGTCAATGGCAAGGATTTGCTGGATAAGTTGCCTTGCATCATCGAACTGTCCGGACTTGTATAACTGATCGAGTTGTAACTCCAGGTTGTAAATATCCAGGTTTTTTATATTTATCAGGGCAACTTCACTCGCGGGGTCCCGGTCCAGTATTTTTTTATAAACCGTCATTGCCTGGGCAAGTTGTTGCTGGTCATGCAGGCGAAACGCCTCCTGCAGAAGCCAGACGGTGGTATATGGACTCCAGGCCAGCCACACGGTGAATGCCGTCATCCCAACCACGCCAATGGCCACCTGGATGTTCCGTTTGTATCTTGCAATAGCTCCGATTACCAGTCCCCAGATCAATCCACCGGCATGGCCACCATTTGCAACCAGCAGGATCCCGAGTTGTGTAAGCACAACGCATGCACTCAGCCAGATCAGGAAAAAGTGGATAGTCCGTGTTGGAAGCGTGTCGGTATAAGCCCCGGAACTACGCTTGCGGAGCAGGATGTACCCGAATATTGCGTATACCACACCGGAGATCCCGATTCCCGAACTGTCGGAAACGGAAAGCTGCGCCAGCGAGCTCGCCACTGCTGATGTGAGCACCAGCAGCAGGTAAAACCACTTGTTTTCGTTGTGCTCTATCTCCCGTCCGAGATACCAGATCCAGGAAAGGTTGAAGAAGATATGCCAGATCTCATAATGCACAAAATTCGAGGTAACCAGCCCCCAATAGGCACCATTGACAGTTTCAACACCGCCTGGCGACAAAAATGACCGGACCCCATCCATTGCATCTCCCGGGATATTGACCAGGAGGAACAGGGCTATACAGACAACACAGATTCCGAGGGTAATAACAGGGATTTTTCCTTTAAAATACAGACCCTGGAAAGCGCCTGTTTTTTGCGGAGCGTTTTCGTGTTGACCAGATTCAGGCATGGGGAAATAATAGTTTGGAGACGGCAAGTTGCACAATAAATCCCGAACCGGAGCCTTCCTGCAATCTAAATTTATATTCAGGATGAAGCGTAGTGGTCCGGGATGGTTTCCCTGTCCTTATTCGTATCTTGATACCAAATCACCCTTAAACCAGACCAGCATGAAAAATTCAACCAGGATAACCAGCAGGTTACTGCCATTATTCGTGATTGCGGTTATGATCAGCTGCAGCAACGGACGCGTGCAATCTTCCCCAGCCCCGGGCAACGCCGGATTCAAGGTGGCCATACTTTACCCGAATGGTGATGGTAAAACTTTTGATTTTGATTATTACATGACCAGGCACATGCCGATGGTGGCGGGGTTTATCGGGGAAAATTTACAGTCTTATGAAATTGATAAAGGTATTTCAGGCAGGACTGCAACTGATAGGATGCCATTCCTGGCGGTAGGCTATTTTTATATCAGGGACCTTGATGAATACAACAAGGCAATATCGCAACATAGAACTGAAATCATCGGGGACTTTAAGAATTACACCAATGTACAGCCTGTTATACAGATCAGTGAAGTCACACGGGTGAAGAACAGCAAATCCAGATAGGTATACCACCGGCAATCAGCCGGAGCGGTATTTTGGTCACCTGCAATGAATGTGATGTATGTCACACTGCCTTCGGACTGCCATGGTTAGGTTTGCTCCATAAAACACTAATCATGAAAAGGACAATTATCAATCCATGGACATGGCAGGATCAACTGAGTTATGTGCAGGCTGTTGAAATCAAGGAGCCTGCAGGGACATTGTATTGTTCCGGACAGGCAGCCGTACATCCCGACGGTACATCCAGCAACGCCGACATGCGGACGCAGCTTGCACTGGCGATCGATAACCTGGAAACGGTAGTGAATGAAGCAGGCTATGAATGCAGCAATATTGTAAAACTGACCGTTTATTCTACCTCATCAGAGGAATTCATCCATAATTGTTTCGATAATTTCCGGGATTTTGTTGCCAGGCATGGAATGAAACAGGCAGTTACCGTGGTGCAGGTGGTGGCGTTGAATGAAACCCTGAATATCGAACTGGACGCGATCGTTGTTAAATAATTCCGGCATGCCACCAAGACAGGAATTTTACTTTTTTGCCGCTGGCAACTGCAATACATTAGCGCCAAGCGGCTGTTCAACTTTGCGGCCCAGGGGCACATCGCCGGGCGCAACAAACAATTCCACAGAACCGGTGCCCACGACTGCCCCTAGCAGGTGCCCGCCATACGCCAGGAAAGTGCTGTCGGTTACAATAGCGTGCGTATGCAATGATACGGTGTCGGCATTCCAGGCAATCGAACCGGTCAGCGATGCCAGTTCACCAGTAACTTTCCTGGGATCGTATACTTTTGTACGGTTATTAAAATAACCAAACTCCGCTTCCACAAAACCAAAGCCGGTATAACTGGCTCCGATGATCTTTTCTTTCGACGCAAGCTGCTTTATTGATTCAAGTACGTTTTCCCCTTTACGCAGTACCATCGTATACCCATTGCTGGTACGAATGTATTTTGGAAGGGTATCGGCATCCTGTACCCGAATTTCCATCCTACCGTTCCCCGGGGCGGGAACTGGCTTGTACGACGATATGAACACGACACAAACAGCCAGGAAAACCAGGCCGGGAAATACGCTTCTGGATTGAATGCTTACCATAAAGTTTTGGTTGTGACCGGTACGAAAAACAAGCCAGTTTTGGTCCTGCTTCCTGTATTGATGACATTTCCTGAATTATCCGATTTTATGGAAATAAATAAACATGAACCACAATACCCCGGGCCGCGCGGTGAAACTTTTCCGTGCGGCCAGCCTGCTGCTGATCAGTGCAATGGTTTTTTCCTGCAAAAAAGACAATTCGCCAGGACCCTGTGAAACGGTGACGGTGATGGGGAAACTCACCCGCCGGTGTGACAGCGTTTACGAGTTCCGTACGAGTGGCGGCGGGAGTATTGAAATTGACATGTACAAAGGGCAGGTTATTGTCAGGCATGCCGACTATTCCGCGTTGAGCATTGAATTCTGGGGAGGACTGATTAACGGCAACACAAAGACGAATAATTTTCTCCATGAAAACCTGAGAGGAAAACATGTCAAAGACAAATTGTTACCCACCCGCACCCTGATTTTCCCGGATGGGGCAAAAATCACAATGGTTGCTACCAGTATGGATACCGAGGCGCAAACCATCAGCATCTACGACGGTAATGAAAGCCACCAATTTGATTTTGCAGCAAAGACGGTAAAACATAGTTCCCTTGACGGTGCAAAAGCCCGGCAGCTCGATGCAGCCGAGGCGGATGGGGAAACAGCCAGTTTTTCCATAGACAGTGATGGCGTGGAGTTCTACAACATTTACCATGAAGTAACACCGGGCAACAAAATTGATGGACGCGTCATGATTGGTTCGCTGGACCGCACCCGGGAGACCCAGGTTAATGACTACTTTGATGATCCGCGACTGAGTCATACCTGACGCGGGAGCTGTTTATTTCACCCATCAGTTCAGCGAACAGTTTCACCGAATTGATCCGGTCATAAACATTGTGTAAAGTGGATACGGTGATCAGTTCATCTGCCTGTGTTTCTTCCAGGAAACTGGTCACCTGTTTTTTTACCGTTTCCTTGTTGCCGACAAATGAATATTTCAGCATCTGGTTCAGGGCCGGATGGTTAAACAGTTCCACCAGTTCATCGGTCATTTCCGAAGGGGGTTGCAGTCCGTCTGTTTTACCCGTAAGAACACCCACAAACATCCGGATCAATGTGGTAAACATCCGTTCCGCCTCTTCATCAGTATCAGCAACAATTACATTGATACCCGCCATGACATATGGTTTTTCCAGCACGTCAGAAGGAGTAAACTGATCCCGGTAAATGCGGATGGCATTGGCCAGGTGGGTGGTTGCGAAATGACTGGCGAATGCATAGGGCAATCCTTTCGCGGCCGCGAGGTAAGCACTGTCTGTGCTGGATCCAAGTATATACAAGGGCACATCCGTGCCTTCTGCGATGGTGGCCCGCACTTTTGCGGTTTTATTTTCCTGTGAAAAATAAGTCTGGATTTTTTCCACCTCCTGCGGGAATGAATGCGCGGCTTTCATAAAATCCGACCGGATCGCCTGGGCAGTCAGCTGGTCGGTACCTGGTGCACGTCCCAGGCCAAGATCGATCCTGCCGGGATAAAGATGTGCAAGTGTTCCGAATTGTTCCGCGATTACCAGCGGCGAATGGTTTGGCAACATAATACCACCGGAGCCCACGCGGATCGTGGAAGTATTATCTGCTATATAACCGATCAGCAGCGAGGTTGCGCTGCTACCGATATGTTCGGAGTTATGGTGTTCGGCGAGCCAGTACCGTTTATATCCGGACTCTTCCGCGGTCTTTGCCAGCGAAAGCGAATTATTAAGCGTCTGTTTGATCGTGCTGCCTTTTGGAACCAGGGCCAGCTCAAGGATCGAGTAGGCGGTATGTTTGTTGCTCATTCTGCGAGGGGTTGGTGAAATACGGAAAACCGGCCGGATTGGGCCCGGTATGGAATAAAACAAGGGATCCCCGCATTTGTTCAGTTATTCCAGTTTAAATCCTGCCCGGTAATCGCGCTTTAACTCTACATCCGGCTTTACATTTTCATCTGGTTTTGAAGAGGAAGGAGGGGTAAAGTGAATCCTGACCATCGATATCACTACTTCCAGCTGTGTATTGGGCAGGGCAAAGGCTGTATACATCCTGCCGGAGCCACCGGCGAGGGCACCTGACGTTTCTTCGCCCCGGACAAGTCCCCTTTTGTTCCTGACGACAAGGGAGGCAAACTGGGGTCCCCCTGAAGCAGTCAATCCATCTACCAGCACGATCAGTTTTCCCAGGTACGGGGTTTTTTGCGGGGTCTGTGGGCCAAGGCCGAACAGGGCAGGGACCGTTGTTGTTGCCGTATCCATTGTAGTAAAGTTTCCGGTGATCCTGTTTTTCACAAATTGCAGCCTGTTTGTTTGCAGGCGGGCAAGTCCGGCGGGAGTCAGTTCGAGTGAATGTACAAATGGGAAGGACTGCTCAGTCAGCCATGAGTATAAATATGCAGCGTTGGCACTGGGGCCCCCATTGTTCATACGGATATCGATGATCAAATCCCTCACCCCGGTATTTACGATTTCATCAAATGCCGAATCAACAAACTCCCTGAAATTTCCAGCTTGAATTCCATCCTGGTCTTCAAATGTCCTGAGGGTCAGCGTAGCCTTTCTGTCGGGCAGGAACAGCAAGGAAAAAAAAGGTTGCTGCGGGTACGCCGGCAGGATGGCGGGATACCGGTCACTGTTTTCTTTCCGCCGTTTTTGAATGGTGAGGAAATCTGTTGCGGGTAGAGTCCGTAACAAGACCTGGTTTGACGGAGTGCTGAACGAA
>SEAD01000254.1 GCA_004173355.1 Chitinophagaceae bacterium
CCTTAACAATGTTTATTGAACCCAACCTGACAGGTGAAAGGCGGGGATGGATCGAGGTAATATGTGGTTCGATGTTCAGTGGCAAGACCGAAGAACTGATCCGCCGCCTGAAAAGGGTGCGGATCGCCAACCAGAAAGCAGAGATTTTCAAACCCGCCGTGGATACCCGGTATGATGAATTCAATATTGTATCACACGATACGAATACGATCCAGTCGACCCCGGTTGACAATTCACAGAAAATCCTGCTTTACGCCCAGGGAATTGATGTGATCGGGATTGATGAGGCGCAGTTTTTTGATAACGAGCTGCCGAATGTGGTGGACGAACTGGCCTATCGCGGGATGCGGGTCATTATTGCCGGACTGGATATGGATTTTACCGGCAAGCCCTTCGGGCAGATGCCTTTCCTGATGGCGAAGGCGGATTATGTCACCAAATTGCATGCGATCTGTGTGGTCTGCGGCAATATCGCCAACTTTTCCTATCGCAAAATCCCGAACGGGGAGCAGGTCATGCTTGGAGCAAGGGATGTATACGAACCCAGGTGCCGGATCTGCTACAACGATTACAAAGACTAATATTTAAACCGACACGTTATCCGGACACTCAGCCAGATATGGACATTATTCAGGAAGGACCTGCTGCTTGAAATCCGCCAGCAGTACAGCTTCTATGGCATCCTTTTGTATATCGGTGCTACTATTTTCGTACTGTTTCTCGGCATCAGCGAACCCGAGGAAAACGTGTGGAACGGCCTGTTCTGGGTCATCCAGCTGTTTATCTGTATCAACGCTGTGGCCAAGAGTTTTCTCCAGGAGAGCCGCGGACGGATGCTCTATTTTTACTCCATTTCGAGTCCTTCGGCCTTCGTACTTGCCAAACTGCTGTTCAATACCCTGCTGATGCTGGTCATGAGCCTGCTCAGCCTGATGCTGTTTTCCCTTTTCCTCGGATACCCGGTTGTCAGGTCGGGTCCCTTTGTGGCACTGGTCCTCCTTGGCGGATGGAGCCTCAGCCTGATCTTCACCTTCCTCGCCGCAATCGCAGCAAGGGCACAGCAGAACGCAGCCATCATGGCTGTTCTCGGGTTCCCGCTGATCGTACCACAACTGATCCTGCTCATGAAAATCAGCAATGCCACCTTCAAATTCGGCATCCCCCTCCACCCCGGTGATATGCTGCTGCTGGCTGCACTCGACCTGCTGGTTATCCTGCTGGCTGTCATCCTTTTCCCATTTTTATGGAAAGACTGATATGATGTATGCCGTGGTGGCTTAATTTTGCCAGATTATTTATGCAGCCCCTCCCCGGCCAACAGATGAGCAACACAAAAAATTATATGTATAAGTCCTGGTGGAAAGTCCTCAGTGTCGTACTGCTGGTTTATACTTTTATCGCAGGTATCCTCTGGAAAGTACCCAACCTGCCAGCGCTTGAGGAAACCATCCGCAACCTCTACTTCCACGTGTGTATGTGGTTTGCCATGATGATCCTGTTTACTGTATCGGTGATCAATGGTATAAAGTACCTCCGCACATTCAATATACGCTACGATATCATATCCCGGCAATATGCCACCACTGGCATCCTGCTTGGGCTCCTGGGTTATGCTACCGGCGCTATCTGGATGAGTTATACCTGGGCAGATCCCAACAACCCGGCGTTCCAGTCGTTTGGCGCCCTGGCGCGTGAACCCAAACTGATCGGCACCGCCATCGCCCTGCTGATCTATTTTGCTTACCTGGTACTGCGCGATTCAATTGCCGATATGGATAAACGCGCACGCATCAGTGCGGTGTACAATATTTTCGCTTACGCGATGTTATTCCCTTCTATATGGATCGTTCCCCGGTTGTTGCCCAGTCTCCACCCTGGCCAGGAAGGCAACCCGGCGATGAACTTCAAGGACGTTGATTCCAGCATGCGTGTGGTCTTCTACCCTGCGGTGATCGGCTGGACGCTGCTGGGTGTCTGGATCACCACGATAAAAATCCGTACAGGACTGCTCAAGGAAAAAAAATGGCAATGAAAAAATTTATGAAACCCTTTCTCCTCCTGCTCGTTTCCTTTTTTACCATCGGCCGCCTGGCGGCACAGGGTGCCGGCAGTGAATCCGCTATCGGCGAAACGATGCGCAGCAGCGGCAGGATCTATGTAGTGGTGGCAGTGATGCTGACTATCCTGGCCGGACTGGTCCTCTACCTCATCCGCCTCGACCGCCGCATCAGCAAACTGGAAAAAGAATAACAACCTATTAATATCCCGGAACACCGCTGGTCACAAGCCTTCTGTTAGTTTCGCGGCCAATCTAGCTTGCATTTGAAAACTAAAAAAAACAATCATGTCAGACAAACAGTACAGCTTCTTCGGAGCCGTTGAAAAGAGCTTCGATAAAGCTGCCAAATTCACGAAATGGGATCCGGGTATCCTTGAACAGATCAAGGCCTGCAATGCCATCTACAGCATGCGCTTCCCTGTAAAAAGGGATGACGGATCAATCGATGTGATCGAAGCCTACCGTGTCCAGCACTCCCATCATAAAACACCCTGCAAGGGTGGTATCCGCTTCGCCGAAGCAGTAAACCAGGATGAAGTGATGGCCCTCGCGGCACTGATGACGTATAAATGTGCGATCGTAAATGTACCCTTCGGTGGTGGCAAGGGCGGGATCAAAATCAATCCGCGCGGATATTCCGCTTTCGAACTTGAAAAAATCACCCGCCGTTACACATCCGAACTGATCAAGAAAAAATTTATCGGACCAGGTACTGATGTACCCGCACCGGACTACGGTACCGGTGAGCGTGAAATGGCATGGATCCTCGATACCTATACCACCATGCACCCGGGCGAAATCGATGCCGCGGGTTGTGTGACAGGTAAACCCGTATCACAGGGTGGTGTCCGCGGCCGCCGGGAAGCAACCGGACTCGGTGTGTTCTTCGGTCTCCGTGAAGTATGCAATATGCCCGATATCATGGAACGCCTTGGCCTGACCACCGGTGTGGAAGGCAAGAGGATCGTGGTTCAGGGACTGGGTAACGTGGGTTACCACAGCGCGAAATTTTTCCAGGATGCCGGTGCGCTTATCGTGGGACTGGCAGAATTCGAAGGGGCGATTTATGACCCGGCAGGACTCGACGTGGATGAGGTATTCAACCACCGCAAGACCACCGGTTCCATCCTCAACTTCCGCAACGCTACCAACCTCGCACTGAATACCGATGCACTGGAACTGGATTG